>NZ_JBHFFC010000015.1:0-24949 GCF_043359615.1 Exiguobacterium sp. S22-S28
CCTCCTTTTTTTAATCGATGTTCTGTTTTTTAAGCTTTTTTTCAATGGCGACGATGAAGGGCGGATTGTTTTGTTGATTTAAGAACCGGTATTGTAGGACGGCATAATCTTGTTGGGACAGGAGCGAAACATAGTCGAGGACAGCGTCGCGTTCTTTACGTCCTTCGATATGTCCGTGATAAATCACGAGGACGATCAATCCTCCAGGTACAAGGACAGGCAGAAGGGCGCCGAGCGCCTCTAACGTCTCTTCGCCGGTCGTCGTGACCGATTTATCACTCCCCGGTAAGTAACCGAGATTAAAGACGCCGGCGCGGACCGGACGCTGTTCTTCAAACAGGCGTGCCCCGACATGGATGTGACTTTCGTGGTACAAATCGACCCATTCCGAAACATGGGCTGCCTGCAACCGGCGTTTCGTTTCCTCAATCGCCTGCTCTTGGACATCAAACGCGATGACCCGACCGCTTGGTCCGACTTGTTCGGCAAGAAAGTGTGTATCATGACCATTTCCGGCGGTCATATCGACGACACAATCCCCTTCATGGATGACAGACTCCAGTAATTCTTTGGCGTAAGGTAATACTCGTGCAAGTGACATGGCGTAAACTCCTCTTCCTGATAGCTGTTCTGTTTTTCTAAGTACCCGCAAATCCGATCATTTAGTCAATTGTATCATTTTTCCGATTGTTCGTTTAAATCGAAGTTCCTTGACAGAGTGCGATGCAATTTCGTAAAGTGGCAAGGTTGGAAACTATATTGGAGGAAACTGATCATGCCGAAATTACCTCGTGCGGTCTGGATTCTGGTATTGGCGATGGCGATCAATACAACAGGATCCTCTTTTTTATGGCCGTTTAATACATTATACATTCATGAATATTTAGGCGAATCGATGACAAAAGCCGGAATGGCGTTGTTCGTCAACTCGGCGCTTGCCATCGTCGGAAACTATATTGGGGGAAAAGCGTTTGACCGGCTCGGTGGTAAACGGACACTTGTCATCAGTGTCGTCGGTCTCGTTTTGGCTTCCGTTGGATTATGGATGTTCCACCAGACCTTCACCGGATACGTTCTGATGCTTGGATTGATTGGATTTGTCGGCGGAATGGTTTTCCCGACGATTTATGCGTTGACAGGTGTCATCTGGCCGGAAGGCGGAAGACGCGCCTTCAATGCGATTTATGTCGCCCAAAATGTCGGTGTCGCGCTAGGAACGGCAATCAGTGGACAGATTGCAGCAATCGACATTCAATTTATTTTTATCGCGAACCTCGTGTTGTATCTGTTGTTTGCGCTGGTGTTACTCGTTGGACTGAACTGGATTCAAGTGAATCCGCTGAAACGCCAGACGACGACGTCAGGAGCCGAAGAACGTGAACCGTTATCGCGAGCTTCTGTCCGGACGATGCTGTACGTATCAATCGGTTACGCGTTGTTATGGTTCGTCTATGTCCAGTGGCAGGGAACGTTTGCCGTCCACACGAAATCCCTTGGTGTTACGATTTCCGAGTATTCGATCCTCTGGACAATCAACGGAGCGTTGATCGTGTTTGCGCAACCGTTATTGACACCGGTCTTGCGGTGGTTTGGAGATGATTTAAAACGTCAGTTGTTGACGGGAACCGGTATCTTCCTGCTGTCTTATTTGATTGTGCCGTTTGCCGGCGGCTTCAAGATGTTTTTAGTCGCCATGATCATCTTGACGATCGGAGAGATGTTCATCTGGCCGGCGGTTCCGGCAATGGCAGCACGCTTGGCGCCGATCGGTAAAGAAGGGGAGTTCCAAGGATACGTCAATATCGCAGCATCGGCCGGACGGATGATCAGTCCGACCGTCGGTGGATTGATTTATGATGTCTCAGGAATGAATGCCGTCTTCTTGACGTTAATCGGACTGATTATCGTGGCTGGGTTTACATTCATCCGGGCAGTACCGAAGAAAAAACTAGAAGCGTAAAGAAGGTGCGAAAAAAAGAAGTGTCCTCTTTTTTTCGCGCCTTTTTGGTAATCTGATTGAAAGGAGGGAACAGAATGAAAAAAACCGGTCTGATTTTTGATATGGATGGGGTCATCCTGGATAGTGAAATTCAATATTTTAAAGTGCATCAGCAGATGTTCCAGACATTAGCGATTCCGCTCGATCGTATTCAATACGCGACGTTCATGGGGAAAACAGGGGACGAAATGTGGCAGGAACTGATCACCCAACATGATTTGCCGCATTCGACGGAATCGTTGCTTGCGCTTGAACATGAATTATTTCAACAGCATGCCAAGCCGGAAGAGTGTGGGTTAAAAGACGGTGTCCGTGAGTTGATGGCGCTTGCGCGGACGGAAGGATACAAGGTGGCCATTGCGTCGTCGAGTTCACTTGAAAAAATCAAACGCGTCATCACGCATTACGGATTGACGGTCGATGCGTACACAAGCGGATTTGAAGTGCCACGGTCAAAACCGGATCCGGCGATTTTTCGATTGGCAGCACAACGGATTGATCAAGCACCGGAGGCCTGTATCGTCATTGAAGATGCAGCGAACGGCATGATCGGGGCAAAGGAAGCGGGAATGGAAGTCATCGCCTTGCTGGATGATCGAATGCCGGCACAAGCCCTGCATCACGCCGACCATATCGTTTCGTCGCATGCGGCAATCGGAGAAATTTTACGGAACCGTTGACGATAAGGGAAGATTCAGCTTACACTAACACATAGATAGTCCATTGCGACGAACTGAAGTAGTAAGGGAGTCATTCCGTTTAGAGAGCTGGTGGTCGGTGCAAACCAGTCGGAATCATCCTTGAACTCGTCAGGGAGCATGATTCGTGAACAGAAGTAGCGAATCCGGTCCTTCACACCGTTATCCGTGAATCAAGTGGTCTGCTTCAGCAGACAACGTGGGTGGTACCGCGGGAGACAAACCGGTCTTTCGTCCCTATTCCTAGGGGCGGAGACCGGTTTTTTTGTATATTCAGAGGAGGAATAGAGATGCCGTACAATCATCGCGAGATCGAACCAAAATGGCAAGCGCGTTGGGAGCAAGACAATGCGTTCGTAACAACAGAAGATCCAGAAAAAGAAGGGTTTTATGCGCTAGACATGTTTCCTTATCCATCGGGAGCAGGACTGCATGTCGGACACCCGGAAGGATACACGGCAACGGATATCCTCGCACGTATGAAACGCATGCAGGGCTATAACGTCCTTCACCCAATGGGATGGGATGCATTTGGTCTACCGGCGGAACAATACGCCCTTGATACAGGAAATGATCCACGGGAATTCACCGCTCAAAACATCGAGACGTTCAAACGTCAGTTAAAAGATTTAGGGTTTTCTTACGATTGGGACCGTGAAATCAATACGACGGATCCGAAATATTACAAATGGACACAGTGGATCTTTACGAAATTGTATGAACAAGGACTCGCTTTTGTCGACGAAGTAGCCGTCAACTGGTGCCCGGCGCTCGGAACAGTGCTTGCGAACGAAGAAGTCATCGACGGGTTATCCGAACGTGGAAATCATCCGGTCGTCCGTGTCCCGATGCGGCAGTGGGTCTTGAAAATCACAGAGTACGCGGACCGTTTGCTCGAAGATTTGGATGAGCTCGACTGGCCGGAATCCGTCAAAGAAATGCAACGGAACTGGATCGGAAAATCGGAAGGAGCGGAAATCGACTTTACGATTGATGGTCATAAAAAACAAGTGACGGTCTTTACGACACGTCCGGATACCGTATTCGGAGCAACCTATCTTGTCCTTGCACCGGAGCATCCATTCGTCGCGGACATCACGACAACCGATCACGAAGAAGCCGTCAAAACGTACATCGCGTCTGTTCAGACGAAATCGGACTTGGAGCGGACCGATCTTGCGAAAGAAAAAACGGGTGTCTTCACAGGAGCCTTTGCCGTCAATCCGATTTCCGGCGAACGTCTTCCGATCTGGATTGCTGATTATGTCTTAGCGACATACGGAACAGGGGCCATCATGGCAGTTCCGGCACACGATGAGCGGGACCATGAATTTGCGAAACAGTTTGACCTTCCGATCATCGAAGTCGTAAAGGGCGGCAACGTCGACCAAGCAGCGTATACGGGAGAAGGCGAGCATGTCAATTCACAAATGCTCGACGGACTTTCAAAACAAGAGGCCATCGACACGATTATCGCAGAACTGGAGACAAATCAAGTCGGACGGAAAAAAATCACATTCCGGTTGCGTGACTGGTTATTCAGCCGTCAGCGGTACTGGGGAGAACCAATCCCGGTCGTCCACATGGAAGACGGAACAATGAAGACACTTGATAAATCAGAACTTCCGCTTGAATTGCCGATGATTCCGGAAATCAAGCCGTCCGGGACAGGTGAATCTCCATTGGCACTTGCAGAAGACTGGCTCGATTACACGGATCCTGTCACAGGACTTAAAGGACGCCGTGAGACGAACACGATGCCGCAATGGGGCGGCAGCTGCTGGTATTACCTTCGTTTCATCGATCCGCATAACGAAGAAGCGATCGCAGATCCGGAGAAATTAAAATACTGGCTCCCGGTCGATATTTATATCGGTGGAGCAGAGCATGCCGTTCTTCACTTGCTGTATGCCCGCTTCTGGCACAAAGTCTTGTATGACATCGGTGTCGTGCCGACGAAGGAACCGTTCCAAAAGTTGTATAACCAAGGGATGATCCTTGGCGAAAACAACGAAAAAATGTCGAAATCACGCGGAAACGTTATTAATCCGGATGAGATCGTCAAGTCGCACGGTGCGGATACGCTTCGTTTGTACGAAATGTTCATGGGACCACTCGATGCCTCGGTGTCTTGGTCGGAGAACGGTCTGGACGGGGCACGTCGTTTCCTTGATCGTGTCTGGCGTTTGTTCGAACGGACAGCGGACATTCAAGATGTGACGACGGTCGATGCGGACTTTGAACGGGTTTATCATCAGACTGTTAAAAAAGTAACGGAAGACTTCACGAATATTCAGTTCAATACCGGAATTTCGCAGTTGATGGTCTTCGTTAACGAAGCAAACAAACAACCGGTCTTACCGCGTCATTTCCTTCGCGGATTCATTCAGTTGTTGACTCCGGTCGCTCCACACTTAGGTGAAGAGTTATGGGAACAGCTTGGTTTTGACGACACGTTGACGTATGCCGCTTGGCCGACATTTGACGAGACGAAACTCGTCAGTGATACGATGGAATTCGTCATTCAAGTCAACGGAAAAGTCCGTTCAAAACTTGTCATCAGCATGGAAGCAACAAAAGAGGAAATTGAAGCGCTTGCGTTTGCGGATGAAAAAACACAGGAATGGATTGGTGACAAAACGGTTCGAAAAGTCATCGTCGTTCCGAAAAAACTGATCAATATCGTAGCGAACTAAAGAAAACCCCCTTGTCTGATGTCGTCAGAATGAGGGGGTTTCATTTATATCCGTCGCAAGTCCGCTTTTTTTTTAGGGCGCCTTCTGCTAAACTGAATCAGAAACCGAGACAGAAAGGCGATTTGTGTAAATGAAACGAACTTATATAGTCTATACAACGATTTTTGCCGTTGTCTCCGGTCTGATCCTTTGTGTGTCCCTCGTCTTTTCAAGACCTGAGACCGTAGCACAAATCCAAGAGACGTTTGCGAAAATCGAGACACAATCCAAACACCAAGCAGCGGTCAAACAAGTCCCGCCGAAAACCCCGTCATCGATCCCGAATCCCGAGGAACCGTTGATCAAAAATGTCCAACAGATGTTATACGATGATTCGATTGGTTCATACCTTGTCGTGACCGAAGACTACCGCTTTTTCGAAATCAGCGGAACCGGGGAACGGATCAACGCATCCTTCCAAATTGAGGACGAAGGAAGGTTGATGTTATCGGGCGTGGATGGAATGACGCTCGTTGACGGGGAAACCGTCGCCTTGCTGACATCCAATCAAATCCTCGTGACAGTCAAGCGGGAAGACGGTGTCTGGAAAGAAGACAGACGAGAACGGGTAGCCGGAACGACGATTCGTGACAGTTTCCACGGGCTAGGTTACGACATGAAGAAAAAAGAGTTTTATACGATTAACCATATCCGGTCTTTGAAACGGAGTGAACTGACGTATTTTGCGATGAAACAAGATGAAGTTAAGATTGACTCTGACGCAAGTGAAAAGGAAAAGCGAGAATTGAAAAAAAAGCAAAAGCCGCCTTATTTATCAATTGTTGCCCGGAAACGAATCGACACGGTTAGCGGTATGCGCGATGATGCCAAAAAAGCCTTTACGGAAAATTTCCGACCGATCGGCTTGGCGGAACGCCAAGGACGGATTTACACACTGGATTCGGAAGCCTTGTATTTATACTCGATTGATACGAAAGAGGTTACGATCACGGGAGAATCGGCAAGTCCGAAAGTTTACGGTGCGGAAGGAATCTTCGTACAGGACAACGAGTTGTTTGCGCTCATCGAAACGGATAAGTTTTCGAGCCGTTCCTTTACGCCCATTGATTAAAAAAAGGCTAGCTCCCATGCAGGAACTAGCCTTTTTGTCATTGAGCGGTCAAAGCCGCATTTGTTCCGGCGCAATGTCCTGTGACGAAAGCCGCGGTAATATTATACCCACCTGTATAGCCGTGGATATCCAAGATTTCACCGGCAAAAAACAGACCGTCCGCTTTTTTCGACATCATCGTTTTCGGCTGGATTTCTTTGATTGAAACGCCGCCGCCCGTGACGAACGCTTTATCAAAATCAAGCGTACCTGTTGCCTGAAGCGGGAAGCGTTTCAAAATTGCTAAAAATTGCGTGAAGTCCTGCTTTTTGATTTGTGTGCAGACTTCGTCCCCGAAGCCGATTTGCGCAAACAATAACTCAAGCAACCGCTCCGGTACAAATCCTTTAAAGGCATTCCGGACTGTTTTCTTCGGATTGGCAGAAAGGGCAGCTTGAAAACGCTCTGTCAATGCGCCGAGTGATTCTTCCGGGAATAAATCAATCGACAGATGCACAATCCGTTCGCCGGACCGTTTGCGTTCCTTGATTGTATATTGGCTGCAACGTAACGCAATTGGACCACTCAAACCGAAATGTGTGAATAAGACATCGCCGGTATGGGTTTTGATCGGCTTATCTTTTTTTCCGTGGACCGTCAAGGCGACGTCCCGCAACGACAGTCCTTGCAGTGTCTTTTCTTGAATGAATGCGTCATTGAGCAAAATCGGTACTTCCGTCGGGAAAAGTTCTGTGATCGTATGGCCCGCTTTTTGTGCCCACGGGTAGCCGTCACCGGTTGAACCCGTATGCGGAACAGATTGTCCGCCGACAGCAACGACACAGCTTTTGGCTTCGAGACGTGTTCCGTCAGCCAACAAGACAGCTGCAAATGAGCCGTCCGGATGGAAAGCGAGTGTTGCGACTTCCGCATTGATTTGAATCTCGGCCCCATGTTGACGGATTTGATCAATCAAAACACGTACGACATCGGCTGCTTTATCGGAGACCGGGAACATCCGTCCGTTGTCCTCCTCTTTCAGCGCCACACCAAACCCTTCGAACAGCTCGATAATCGATTCATTATTGAATTGTGAAAAGGCACTATACAGAAAACGACCGTTTCCCGGGATGGATTGGACAAGTTCATCCAGTGGTTTGCGGTTTGTGACGTTACACCGACCGCCGCCGGAAATGGCGAGTTTTCGTCCGAGTTTACTTCCTTTATCAAGCAACAGCGTTTTTGCGCCTGCTTGTAATGAGGCGAGTGTGGCCATTAAGCCGCTTGGTCCGCCTCCGATTACGATTACATCATACATGTGGTCACCTCATTTGTTGGATTCTGCTTGTTCCACTTTAGCAGAAGTTTGTACTGTAAACAAACCGTCTCTTTCTTTTATCAAAGCTGAGCGTTATAATGATTTGCAATTGTGCAAGAGAGAACTTGTATATTGAGACGTTTGCTAAGCGAAGAAAAAATAGAAAGTGCGAGGAAGGTTATCATGTCCACTGTGAGCAAAAAGCAAGAAACTGCATCCGCCAATACCGGCTTCGTTCGTGGAACGATGCTGTTATCCGGTGCATCACTCATTTCCCGTGCCCTTGGTTTGATTTATCTGTTTCCGTTTCAGTTCATGGTCGGGGCGACGGGGATTATGTTTTATACGTATGCCTACAACTATTACGCCATCATGATTGGTCTCGCGACAGCCGGTATTCCTGTCGCGGTCTCGAAGTTCGTTGCCAAATATAACGCGATGGGCGAATACGATACGAGCGAACGGTTATACCGGTCAGGTCTGAAAATCATGTCGCTGACCGGGATCCTTTCGTTTTTAGCTTTATTTTTACTGGCACCTTATTTGGCACACCGTGCAATCCCAAGTGGTGATGTCGATTCCGCTTCTTATGTGGATGCCGTCACGATGACGATCCGCGGAGTCAGTTTTGCGTTGTTGCTCATTCCGGCGATGAGCATGACGCGGGGCTATTTCCAAGGGTATCAATCCATGGGACCAACGGCGATTTCACAAATCTTGGAGCAAATCGTCCGAATCATCTTTTTGCTTGCCGGTGTCAGCATTGCGATTTATTTATTTGATACGGATGCAGCATGGGCAGCGACGATTGCGACATTCAGTGCCTTCATCGGGGCCATCGGCAGTGTCGTCGTCCTGCTGTATTATTTCCGGAAACGGGCGCCGGGGCTGCAAGCTTTACGGGATGGACAGACGGTCGTATCTCCGGATCGTCCGTTGTCAGAACTGTACAAAGAACTGTTGACGTATGCGATTCCGATTGTGATGGTCGGATTATCAACACCGCTGTATCAAGTGATTGATCAAAATACGATGAACGCAGCATTACAAAGTATTGGATATACATTAGAAGCGGCAGGAAATGCGACCGCTTATCTGATTGCCGACAGTCATAAAATCGTCTTGATTCCGGTATCGGTCGCAACCGGGTTATCGTTATCCGCGACACCGCTTTTGACCGCCTCCTTTACGCAAGGTGATATGAAGAAAGTCCGGAAACAAATTTCTCAAATCTATCAATTGGCCTTTTTTGTGACGATTCCGGCAGTCGTCGGTATGATTTTATTGAGTGAAGAAACATTCCGTGTTTTATTCCCGAAAGATCAAGCGGCATGGGTCTACTTGCTGAGTTATGCGCCAAGTGCTTTGTTCCTTGCTTTATACTCTGTGACGGCAGCTGTCTTGCAAGGGATTAACCGGCAGTACTTTACGATCATCGCCACACTTGCCGGTCTGCTGACGAAATACCTGTTGAATGCACCGTTGATCCACTGGACCGGCGACGGAACAGGAGCTGGATACGCAACGATTCTCGGTTACGTTGTCGCGACCGGTTTAATGTTCTTCCGAATTACCCAAACCGTCAAGTTCCCATTCAGTACGGTCTTACGCCGGACGTCACTCATTCTGATTATCAGTGCGATCATGGGAGCAAGTGTAGCGCTTGTCAAATGGGGCTTATCGGCGGTACTTCCGGACTCGATGATGGGGGCCTTAATTATTTTAATTCTTGGAGCCGTCATCGGGATTGTCCTCTTTGCGGGTTTATCCATCTGGAGCGGACTGGCAGAAGCGGTGCTCGGTCGAAAAATTTCTATGAAACGAGGACGAGGAAATGCGTCTAGATAAATTACTCTCGAATATGGGAGCAGGATCTCGAAAAGAAGTGAAACAATTACTCAAATCCGGTGCGATTCAAGTCGATGGAGAAATCGTCTATGATCCGAAACAGCACGTTGATACGGAACAACAACAGGTCCTGTTATACGGTGAACCTGTCACGTATCAAAAATTCATCTATTTAATGATGAATAAACCACCGGGTGTCATCAGTGCGACAGAGGATAAACGTGATCAAACCGTGATTGATTTATTATTTGAAGATGTCACGTATTTCAAACCGTTTCCGGTCGGACGACTCGACAAGGATACGGAAGGGTTATTGTTATTGACGAATGACGGATCATTTAACCATGCGTTGATGTCCCCGAAGAAGCACGTCGAAAAAGTGTATTACGCCGAAGTCATCGGTACGTTGACAGAGGACGACGTTGAAGAAGTCGCAGAAGGAGTGACGCTCGAAGACGGGTACAAAACGAAACCCGGAAAGCTTGTCATCTTGGAAGCAACCGATGAAACATCGACACTCGAGTTGACCATCACCGAAGGGAAGTTCCATCAAGTCAAACGGATGATGCTCGCCCTCGGAAAAGAAGTGACGTATTTGAAACGTTTGTCGATCGGGCAATTGCCGCTTGATCCCACACTTGAAGCAGGGGAATACCGGGAACTGACACGAGGCGAGTTGGCCCTGTTTGACTGGAAACCAGAATGAAACAAAGGACGCCTTTCTCATGGAAGGGCGTCCTTTGTTGATTATTGATTGCGGAGTGCTTCCGCGATCGGGAATGGTCCGCTTAACACTTCAAACTGACGTGTTTGTGTCGGATGATCGATTAATGTGACGAAGAGGGCTGCGACATCATCCCGGGAGACTTTGCGTCCTTCGTACGACTCAAAATGCTCTTTCGTCTCGATTGTACCACTCGGCTCATCATAACTGAGTGGGCCCGGACGAACGATCGTATAATCAAGACCGCTGTCTTTTAAATGACGGTCCGCCTCACCTTTGGATTCGAGATAAACTTTTAGATCACCTTGCGGATCATCGGCACCGACTGAACTGAGCATCAAGAAGCGTTGGATGCCATTTGCTTTCGCGGCATCGATGACTTTGATGGCACCTTCCTTGTCGACAGCACGTGTTAATTCTTCGGAAGCACCACCGGCACCGGCTGCGAAGATCACAACGTCGGCATCCTTGACGACTCCTGTAACGTCCTTCGTCAAATCACCGAGGCGGACTTCTGATGCACCTAATGCGATCAAGTCGTTGATTTGATTTTCTTCACGAACGACAGCGATTGCTTGGTGCTGTTCCTGTTTGCCGATCAATTCGACCATTTTCCGTCCGGTTGTTCCGTTTGCTCCAATGATTAAAATATTCATACCATCATCTCCTTCTCAAGATAGATATACCCCGCTTGAAAAAAAAATAACAAAAAAAGACGCGAAGGATTCGCGTCGTTACAGAAAAATCACATCAGGAAACAGCTAATTCAGCCGGCTTGTCGTTGTTTTTTGCTTGATGTCCAAGTACCGCGTCTTGGGCTAACAATGAGGTTGTTGTATTCAAGTACGTTCAGATCCCGTTGGACGGTTCTCGACGTAATCCCGAACTCTTCAACCAAGTCTGCTGTCGTAGTAGCTCCGTTCTCGTTAATATAGAGATAAATTGATTTAATACGGGTCAACATACGGTCTGTAGAATCTTTCATTGATGTAACCACTCCCCCAATGGATAGAATAGTGTCCTAAAACTTCGGGTGACAAAAGACGATGCATCATTTAGTTGTTTCGCCTTTAGTATAACTCTTTTAGTATAGAATGCAAGTAATTTAACCGAACGTTTTCAAAAAACATACATTCAATACATACTCATAAGCGAACGAATTACACTTTAAAGTTTTTATTGTTCGCTTAATCATTGATAATAAAAGAATTAGGATTTTAGATGTTCGTAATTGTCAAATTTTCGCTATACTGAAGAGGAAAGAATCAGCGCATAAGGGAGAGAAGTCGAATGGTCAATTGGAAAGAGGAAGTCTTGGCACGGCGTGAGGATTTATTGTCAGATTTAAAAGAGTTGTTACAGATACCGAGCGTTCTCGATGAAACGACGATTCAAGAAGGTGCACCATTTGGAACGGAAGTCAAACGGGCGCTTGATTGGATGCTTGCACTAGGCGAACGGGATGGATTCACAGCGAAAAATGTAGATGGATATGCCGGACATCTGGAATATGGTCAAGGAAAAGAATTACTCGGCATTCTTTGCCACTTGGATGTTGTGCCTGCCGGTGGTGACAACTGGACGTATGGACCGTTCAATCCGACATTGGTCGATGGTAAATTGATTGCACGGGGAGCAATTGATGACAAAGGACCGACAATGGCTGCGTATTATGCCTTAAAAATCGTAAAAGAGTTGGGTCTTCCATTGTCAAAACGAATCCGTCTGATTGCAGGTGGAGATGAAGAGAGCGAATGGCGCTGTGTCAATCATTACTTCAAGCATGAAGAAATGCCGACAATCGGATTTGCACCAGATGCCGATTTTCCGATCATTAATGCCGAGAAAGGGCTCTACGATGGTCTGCTCACACAAGGAAAGCCGGTACAAGCAGCGGATACTGGCTATTTACTGATTCGCTTTGAAGGAGGCGAACGTCCGAATATGGTTCCCGGACATGCCACGGCAACCGTTCATATTGCGGAGCATGGAACGATCGAAAAAGACTTCCATCAGTATTTAGAAGCTCAAGGTGTCACAGGAACAGTCAAGGAAACAGCAGAAGGACTTGTCTTTGAAGTGATGGGTGTCGCGGCTCACGCAATGGAACCGGATAACGGGAAAAATGCAGCGCTCCATTTAGCACGCTTCTTGAACACGCTTCATCTGGACTATAACGGACGACGTTATCTTGAGATGACGGCGCACATGTTCCGGGATTCGCGCGGTGTGGCACTTGGTGTCGCAGCTTCCGATGAGACAGGAGATCTTACAATCAATGGAGGCGTGTTCCGTTATGAGCAAGGGCAAGGGACAGCTTCGATCAATATTCGTTATCCGTACAGTGCGGACTTTACGGAACGGTTGCAGCTGATTAAAGAAGCTGCTGCTGCATACGGCTTTGAATTACAGACACGTACCCACATGACGCCGCACCATGTCGATCCGGATCATGAACTGGTTCGCACACTGAGTGCCGTCTATGAACGGCAGACCAATCAAAAAGCAGACTTGATTGCCATTGGTGGCGGCACATACGCCCGTTCGTTAACGGCAGGCGTCGCATTTGGACCGGTTTTCCCAGGAGGACCGGAAGTAGCGCACCAAGTGGATGAGTATGTTGATTTTGAAGAGTTGCTATTAGCTGTCGCCATTTATGCCGAGGCGATTTACGAACTGGCAAAATAAACGTTCGGGTGAAAATAAAATATTTAATAAAAGGAATCCCCCGCATCCATTGTGATGGGGGGATTGATTCTTGAAGGAGATTGAATCGCGTGATCCATCGTCAAAAATATCATTTTCAAGCGCTCTATTTCTTTATCTTTTTTGGGCAAGGTGCACTTATTCCTTATTTGGCACTCTATTTTTCCAATGATGCCTTTCAGTTATCAGCAACTGAAATTGGAACGATTGTTTCGGTTGGACCGATTTTGTCGATTGTTCTTCAACCTGTTTGGGGATTGGCGGCGGATCGACTCGGACGACCGAAACGATTGTTACTGGTCGCTTTACTTGCAGCAGGCCTGTTGACGGTCAGTTACTTGCTGACATCGGTGTATGTGTTACTGTTATTGATCGCTTCCTTGTGGGCCCTGTTCCAATGTGCCCATATTCCGTTGGTTGATACGCTGGCGATTGAATTTTCGAAACGAAAATCGGTCGACTACGGAGCGTTACGGTTGTTTGGGTCCGCCGGTTTTGCGCTTGCCGTTTTTGTTCTCGGACAAGTGACGGAGCAAGGATCGCTCGGCATGATTTTTTATGCCAGTGGAACGGCGCTGGTCCTTGGATTCCTTGTCCTGCTTGGAATCGAGGAGACTCCGATCGTATCACGTGAACGTGACCATGTCCCGCTGACGGCCTTATTTTCGAACAAGCGGTTTTTGTTGTTTTTAGCGGGTGGAAGTTTAGTGTTTGGACCGATTTTTGCCAATAACTATTACTTCGGGAGCTACGTTACGATTCGCGGCGAATCGACGGCACTGGTCGGTACTTTGTTCTTCGTGGCAGTACTCTGTGAAATTCCGTTCATGCGGATTGCGACCCGAATGATGCTTCGTTTTGGTCCGATTCCGGTTTTGGTATTTGTTTCGATTTTGTCGGCTGTTCGGACCGGTATATTGGCGCTTGAACCACCGATTTGGACATTATGGGTGCTTGCGGCGCTGCAAGGCTTCATCATCGGTTTGTTGATTCCTGTGGCGTTGGATTATGTACGCTCCCTTGTTTCCCCGTCGATCGTTGCGACGGCAGTCAGTACCTATATGGCGACGACGACCGGTCTTGCCACTGCCCTATTCAATTTAATGAGCGGTAAAGTCCTGGACGAAGGAACCATCTATACGGTTTTTTGGGTATATACAGGTAGCAGCTTGTTAGGCGCATGTTTCTACTTCATCAGTGCAAAAGTTAAGGAGTGATTCGGATGCAACCGCACTACTTCATTGCCATACCAGTCGCTGACGAGGCGTTAAAAGACTTTGCGGAAACGCTTTTGCTAGACCGTCATTATAAGACCGTCTACGAACTGGAGGAGTACCATCTGACGTTACGATTTTTAGGAGCATTGGCGGCGGAAGAACACACAGCGTGGCGGCAAAGGCTTGAAGCGATTACGCAACACGTGTCTCCTTTTACTTTACAATTAGATCACCTCGAACGATTCGGATCAGTTGAACGTCCACGGGTATTTGCCGCCGGACCGCGATACGAAGAAAAACTGTTTCAGCTGGCACATCAACTGAATCCCGAGCCTTCTAAACCGTTTGTTCCGCACGTCACGCTGGCGAAAAAGTGGAATCCGGAAGTTACATATCTTCCACCTGAACACATGCCTGCTGTTGCCGTGCCTGTAAAAGAAATCGTTCTTTACCGGATTTATCCTGCTGAACGACCGCGGTATCAAGCAGATGCACGATTTCAACTCAGAAAGAAACAATGAGGTGATACAATGGCATTATTGATGAAACTATATGATTTAGAGAGCCGATATGAGCGAAATCCGCTGGAAGTCTCCAAACGTTTTAAAGAGCAGCAAGTAATTGACTATGCTAACGTTCTGAAAAAATGGGAGACGGGTGAGTTATTTCCCGGTGAGACGATTGTACGCCCGAAGAAGTGGTGGCAACCGTTCAAAAAAGCAGAAACTTTTCAAGTACCGGGTAAACAAATTTCAAAGCCTGCTTTTGATAAATGGTATAAAAAACGGGTTGAAGTTCAAAAGTTGGTGTTTGTGGCAGGAGGTGCGACAGAGGAAGATATTTTTCGGCTTCCTTTGAGACGTCACTTAGACTTTTATCAAATGCTTCATCTGTTAAACGATCAATTCGGAATGTTTTACCGGGCGGTCATTCAGTATCAGCAAGGGGAAGTTGAACTCAGTCCGTTTGTCGTAGGACCATCTGCCATCTACGTATTGGATTGGCTCGATGGAGAAGAAAGCATTTATCATATTAAGCGGAATAAGCTGTGGAAAGAGCAACCTTTTAAAGTATCACCTAAAAACATCATTAATCCGCTGATCAGCTTGAAGCGGACGGAAGACATATTACGCATGATCTTAGGAACGGAATTGATGTTACCGATTGAACGGGTCGTGATTGCTTCAAAAGGATATTTTGATCAGGTCCCGAAAGAAACGACGACAACGTACGTCAGTAAAGTGGACTTTGCGGAGTGGCTGCGAAAGATGAACATGTCCGCTCTTCATACAAAGGCGTTTCAAATGCGTGTATGTGAAAAAATATTAAAAGAGACGGTTTCGGTTACGTTTCAAACGGCACTTGCCAATCAAGAAAATGAGCGGATTCGTAAATAGGGAGGGAAGCGGCAACATATCCGATTGCCGCGAAACAGATGATGAATCATAAAACAGGAACGCAACAAGTCAATTTGCTGTCTGTCGAGTTCATGACCTTTCAAAGCATTAGGATGGAGACGGTAATCCCGTTCGAAATGGATGACTTTTCACTTGAAGCCGATGGGCAACAGGTGGACTTTTTCATCGAAGGACGGGAACAAGCGGATGGACTCTTTAAGCAGACACTCCAGCTCGATCAAGCAATTGAACTCGAGCGGTGTTATGAAATCATCTTGCCTGATCAAGAACGAATCCGCGTGCTGCCGAATCGGATCGTCCGTACGCCGGCGTTTGATCAAAAATACAGGTATGAAGGGCCGATCGGTCTTGTTTTTGAAGAAAACGCGATCTCCTTAAGGGTCTGGTCTCCGCTCGCGGACCGGATCGAATGTCTCCGTTACGATCAAGATGAGACAGTCATTGAAGTTCAGGAACTCATCCGTTACAAGCAGGGGGTTCATTGCTTGGACGTCCCGCGGGAATGGGAAAACAGTTTTTATAGATACCGCGTCACGACGTACGAGGGGATACATGAAGTGGTAGATCCGTATGCAAAGGCAGTCAGTGTAAACGGTCGTTTCGGAGTCCTGCTGGACGTTGAGCATGAGATTCGCCGTCACTTTCCGAAACGCCAGGCACGACCCTTTTTGATTAAACCGACAGATGCGGTCATTTATGAAGCGCATATCCGCGATTTTACGAAAGATTGCTCTTCGGGTTCAGCATATCCCGGGCAGTATTTTGGCATGACGGAAGCAGGGACGCTCTCACCCGAGGGACGGACGACAGGAATCGATTATCTATTGGAGCTTGGAGTAACCCATCTTCAACTGTTACCGGTACATTTTTTTACGACGACGGAAGAAATCAGTCGTCTGCCTTACAACTGGGGATATGATCCGGTACAGTGGTTTGCACTCACAGGCAATTATGCCAGTAATCCGATGGATCCGAAAGTTCGGATTTTAGAATATGCGGCAATGATTGAACGGTTGCACGAAGCCGGACTTCGGGTAACCTTTGATGTCGTCATGAACCACGTCTACATTCGTGAACAATCGGCGCTCGAGCATTTAGTACCCGGATATTATTTCCGTTATGAACTGGATGGAACAGTAGCGAACGGGACGGGTGTCGGAAATGATACGGCGTCAGAACGGTTTATGATGCGCCGGATGATTGTCGATTGTCTCTCTTACTTCGCAGGCGTCTTTCGAGTAGATGCCTTCCGATTCGATTTAATGGGAATCCACGACATCGAGACGATGAATCATGTCCGGACGGCTTTGGATGCCATTGATCCGACGATTCTCGTATATGGAGAGGGTTGGGATTTGGCGACGCCGTTGCCGCGACGACAAAAAGCGACCAGTGCAGTTGCTTCGCAGATGCCGGGAATCGGACACTTCAATGATGTGTTTCGGGATGCTTTAAAAGGATCGACCTTTAATGAACACGATCGTGGATTTGTTTCCGGGGACGGTTGGCGGGAAGGTGAGGTTCGCAACGGAATGGCTGGCAGCGTGACCTTAACCGGTCAAACAACCGGGCGCTTTCCGGAACCGACGTATTCAATCAATTATGTCGAAGCTCATGACAATCACACACTGTACGACAAACTGGAATTGGCCCGGCCTGATATAAGTGAGTCAGATCGCTTGCGGATGAGTCGCTTGGCTCAAACGATTGTCTTTTTGTCTGCGGGCATTCCGTTTTTACATGCAGGACAAGAATTCGGACGGACAAAACAAGGGGTCGAGAACAGCTACAATTCACCCGACTCGATCAATCGGATGGACTGGACTTTACGCGACCGCCATGCAAAGATGGTCGATTATTTAAAAAACATTTTACAAATTCGCCGAATGCACGGTGGATTTCGATTGCATCGTGCCAACCAAGTACAGGAATTGTTCCATTTTCTGCCGATGCAGCCGGGAGTGATTGCTTACGAAGTAGAAGCCGTTCATTCGTATGATGCCTGGCAACGGACGTTGGTCGTGCATAATGTGACATCCGAAACAATAGAAATCGCGTTGGATCATCCGAGGTGGAACGTCCATGTCCACGGGGATGAGGCCTCTGTTACACCGGTAGAGAAGGGGGTTTCGCGTATCACGGTCCTTCCGTTGTCAACGACAATCGCCACATGTTAAGATAAGCATTGTGCCTTAAGGCAAATCTACTAAAAAAGTTGAGCGGATTATAATGGAACTAGATATTTTAGATGCGCTTGGCGAAGGCTGGACCCTTACGCCGGCAGGTGGAATTACGGGAGAAGCATATATTGCCTCAACTGGTCAATCGAAACTCTTTTTAAAACGAAACTCCTCGCCTTTTTTGGCGATTTTATCAGCGGATGGTATCGTACCGAAACTGCTGTGGACAAAACGAATTTACAGTGGGGACGTCATCAGTGCCCAACAATTCATCGAAGGTCAGGAACTGGATCCTGAAATGATGGATCGTCCCGAGGTAGCACGGTTACTCGGGAAAATTCATGACTCAAAAGAATTGTTATTCATGTTACAACAACTGGATCAGCGGCCGATTGAGCCGGACGAACTGTTGCGGCAGTGCCGTTTGTATTTTCAGCCGTCAGAATTGGAACAGCCTGAACTGATTAAACAGGCCATCGGTTATTTGACAAATCGATTACCTGAGATCAGAACGGATGAACAGGTGGTCTGCCATTCGGATTTAAATCATAACAACTGGCTGATCGGCACAGATGGTCATCTGTATCTCAATGATTGGGATGATGCCATTATCGCGGATCGTGCCTATGATCTTGGGATGATGCTGTACAGTTATGTCGATGAGGAAGACTGGCCGGAATGGTTTGCGCATTACGGGCATCCTTTAACAGCGGAACTGAAACAACGGATGCATTGGTATGTGGTGGCGCAAGCCGTGCTCTCCATTTACTGGTATGAAGACACCAATCATCCGGATGCCGAGGACAGTTATTTGTTTTTAGAACAGTTGCTGGAACCGGATCAAGGATGACGAGATGAGAAAAATTTTGATCGGATTACGAAAAAACGTGCAGACACGATTTGTGTCCGCACGTTTTTTTTAACCTTCCGCTAGCTTAATTTCTTGTTCAATGTCATGACTCTCAAGATCTGCTTCACGGTAAGAGGCGGTCGTCGGAAGCCGGAGATCAAGACGCGGCTTCTCTTCGAAAGAAACGGTCACATTTTGAACCGTATAATCAAATACGTGACCACCGCCGCTCCGTTCCTGATCAATGAAGTGAAGGTGATAACCGGCGACCGCAATGCCGTGACCAAACCGAGGGGTAAAGTAACCGGCTAACGTACCTTCGATTTGTTTAAATGTCCGGGCGCTCTGCGTCGCGACAGCTTCCGTGATCGGAGGGAACGGTTTTTCTTGGCGCGCCACTGTCCGTGTCTTGACTTCACTGAACTGTCCTTCGATTCGGACTGCATAAAAACTATTGACGGTTTCGAGTTGCGCACTTAACCATTGTTCAAAGTCATTTTTCGTCATTTCCTTATCGACGGACAGTGTTTGTTGGGGAGTGAACCGTGTCAAAGAACAAAATGGTGTTGTCGTGTTCGGGTCAAGAGGACGGGCACTGCCGTCCGATCGAAGCTGATAAAATGAACCGTCAAAGCCGATCATTTCACCATCCAAATGATCAAATGTACCGATTCCGAAGTCGTGTCCTTCAAGAATCGAGCCATACCGTGTTTCGCTCTCGAACACTCCGTCGAGTAAGGCCATCATCGTTGAAATTTGAAGCAAAGTCTCATCCTGTTTCATGCCTTCCACTCCTTATCAGTTAAGTTGATCCAAGTGCACTTCTTTCCCCAGTGTGATGTTATCGCTGTAATCAATCGGAACATCAACGATAACGGGTCCTTCGGTTTTCCATGCTTCTTCCATGACGGCCACGAGCTCGGACGGATGATTGACACGCAATCCTTTCGCGCCAAAACTTTCAGCATATTTCACGAGATCGACTTCACCAAACGAGGTACCGGATTTCCGTTTGTATTTCATTTCCTGTTGGAACGCGACCATATCGAATCCGCTGTCGCGCCATACAAAATGAACAAGTGGAGCATTTAAGCGGACCGCTGTTTCCAGTTCCATCGCTGAGAACAGGAATCCACCGTCACCGGAAATTGAAACGGCTTTTTTGCCCGGACGAACGAGCGTTGCGGCAATGGCCCACGGTAACGCAACACCAAGCGTCTGCATTCCGTTGCTGAACAGAAGGTGACGCGGTTCATATGAGCGGAAGTGACGAGCCATCCAAATGTAGTGCGATCCGACATCTACCGTGACTGTCACATCATCGGCAATCTGTTCCCGTAATGTCTTCATGAAGTAGAGTGGGTGAGTCAATGGTGAATCCTTGGCAATCGGCGGAATGTCCCGTTCTTCCAAACGTTTTTGGAGCCCGTGTAAGAACTCAGTTGAGCTTATTGGTAGCGTCAGTGTATTGAGGCGTTCAGATAACGCAGTGATCGTGGCTGCGACATCACCGACGAGTTCACGGTCCGGGCGATAGAAATGATCGATTTCAGCCCGCATCTGATCCAAGTGAATCAATGTCCGGTCATGGGACGGCTGATTCCAAAATTTCGGATCGTAACCGATTGGATCATAACCAATGGATAATACAAGATCCGCTTCAGCGAGCAAGGCATCACCCGGCTGATTCCGGAACAAACCGACACGTCCGTAAAAATTTGATTCAAGCTCCCGTGATAATGTTCCGGCTGCTTGGAACGTCTGGACGACTGGAATGGAAACACGTTTTAATAAAGCGCGAATCGCTTCGACAACGCGTGGCTGACTGGAACGCATGCCGAGTAACAAGACCGGCAACTTCGCTTGTTCGATTAGAGTAGCCGTCTCGTCAATCCACTCTTCCGGAGCAATACCGAGTTTCGGTGTCGTCACGGCTTTAAAGGATGTAACGTTGGATTCACTTAATCCGACGTCTTGCGGAATACTGACAAATGCAGCACCTGATGTCGTTTCAGCCGTCCGGAAAGCATTGGATAAGACTTCCGGAATGTTATCCGCATCTTGTACTTCGGCGCTGAAGTTCGTAATCGGTTTGAACAGCGCTTGGTTGTCCATCGATTGGTGTGTTCGTTTCAGACGGTCGGCACGCGTAACGGCACCGGCGATCGCGACAACAGGGTCACCTTCCGAGTTTGCTGTCACAAGACCGGTTGCGAGATTTGAAGCACCTGGTCCTGACGTGACGAGAACGACACCCGGTTTATCCGTCAAACGACCGATGGCTTGTGCCATGAATGCAGCATTCTGCTCATGACGGGCAACAATTAATTCCGGTCCACGGTCTTGCAACACATTAAAAACAGAATCAATTTTTGCTCCAGGAATTCCAAAAATGTAATCGACCCCTTGTTCGATCAAGGTATCGACAACTAAATCTGCCCCTGTTTTCTTCTGTATTATATCTTCTTTTTTTCTGTTTTGTTTTTCTGTCATTACAATTCTCCTTTTCTACCAGTGTTTTTGGTTGTTCGATAGCTGTAATATAAAAACTGTTTCGTGAAGAGTATACATCTGTTTCAAAAATAATCCAAGGTCAATCCTTCAGAAACTAAAAAAGACACCTTGTGATGAACACAAGATGTCTGACACGTTATGATTATTCCGCATCCACTTTCCCGAATGTCGCCCAGACGAAGAGAGCAGTTACACCCATGACAAGAACGATCGGAGAAGCCCAGCTGATTAAGAAGTCATCCACGTTAAAAAACCTCCTTTAGGAATCTTTGTACTGTAAGTGTAGTAGATTGCTCACTTATTCTCAAGTGACGATCTGCTGAACTTTCTTTTTAGCGTAAATTAAGAACACCTTATATATTTACCCGAATCATGATAAACTTATCTGCGGATAATTTAAGAATCGAAAGGATGAGCAGTATGCGTTTACGCCACAAACCGTGGGCACTGGATTATATGAAAGAACAATCCTCCATCTATATAGCAGACCCAGCGACATTAATAGGGAATTGGTCAAACGAATTCAAGAATGACAATCCGATCTACATTGAGGTCGGTTCGGGAAAAGGAGCGTTCATCACCGGGATGGCCAATCAATATCCGGAGATCAACTTTATTGCGATTGAACTGTTTGAGAGTGTCGCCGTCACAATCGTTCAGAAATTAGTGGACCAACCACAATCAAACGTACGGGTATTGACGGTTGATGCCAAAGACTTACGTGATTTCTTTGAAAAAGGTGAAGTTGCCCGCGTCTACCTGAACTTCTCGGATCCGTGGCCGAAATCACGTCACGCGAAACGCCGCTTGACGTACAAAACATTCCTTTCGACATACGAAGACATTTTACCGGACAAAGGTCAGATTCACTTTAAGACGGATAACCGGAAATTATTTGAATCCAGTCTGATGACGATGTCCGCTTACGGGATGACGTTTGATTGGATGTCGCTTGATTTACATGTCAACGAGCCGGAAAATAACGTCAGAACGGAATACGAAGAACGATTCTCAGCACTGGGTCAACCGATTTATCGGATGGAAGCGACATACGATAATTAATTTGGACAAAAAGTTTTCTTATTTTCCTAGCATTTCTTTCACACTTTTTTCTTATTAATTGGTACAATGTTGTTGACTGAAGAACTGTATTTACAGGTAAAGGGGGAATTTGGGGATGTGGAAAAAAAGCTTAGCCTTCGTAACAGCACTCTTTTTCGCATTGAGTATCGGACAATCGGTATTTGCTGCGATTGATACGTCATCTATGCAAAAAGCACTTGACGAGGATTTAAAGAGTACGCATTACGATTATAAAAAAGGTTCTGTAGAAATTGAAGATCCAAAAACATTCACTGGTGAAAAAGGTGAACAGGTAATCGGCGGAATCGCTGTACTTGAAACGGTCCGTGATGGCATCTTTATTACAATTAAACGTGAAATCCATTTCTTTAACGCAGACAGCGGTAAATTACTTACAAGTGCAGATGCGGCTAAAATCGATGGCGTCAAAGAATACATCAACAGTAATTCTGATAACTTGCAACAAAAAGTAGTCTACTGGTTGCCGATGTTACTGATGATCTTATTGATTGCTGTACCAGCTGTCATCTTGTATGTCGTCGTACCACGCCTGTATTCAACTACGGAATACATGAATCCGATCTACGAACGCAATGACAACCCGCGTTGATTAAGACACAGCAAAACACCCGATGTGAACCATATGGCTCACATCGGGTGTTTTTTGATTCAAACAAACAAAACGAGTAAAAAAGCGATCATTGCAGGTAAACCTTGTTTCCAGAGAATTGAAAGATTGGCCGTCGCGGCTCCATAAAGCGCAGCAATGATGACGCAGGCGAGGAAAAACAGTTGAACCGCGGACGATCCGAGCATTAATCCGAAAATCAAACCGGCAGCAAGAAAGCCGTTGTACAACCCTTGATTGGCGAACAGCGTCTTGATGCGTGGATCCGAGGCAGCTTCTTTCGTTAAATTAAATGTACGCAACGCGGGACGAGACGATAAGAAAAACATCTCGAGCGCCAAAATATAAAAGTGTTCTAATGCGACGATGAGTACAAAAATCGTGGCGAGCGTCTCCATAGGGAACTTCTCCTCCTCAAAAAAAGACCACACTTCGTCAATCGAAGCATGGTCCACTTATTATGCGTATTCGAGTAAAGCACCTGTTTCCGCATCAACTGTGAATTGATACGTCTTTTCGTCGTCACCTTCAAGGACCGAGATGCCACCTTTGTAGCTCTGGTAGTCACGTGACTCATATGCGTACGCCTCTGGTGTTGCAGAGATCCATGCACCCTGGACACGTCCTTTTGCTGAAAATGTGCGTTTCGTGATTTCGAGCGCTTCCTCGGCAGAGAGTTGTTTGTTGTCGACAGCCTTCTTGACTGCGAAAGCGGCAACGACCGCTGCTGCGAGACCGATAATCCAATAGCGTTTTTTCATTAAAATTCCCCTCCTTACAGGTTCTATTCCTACTGTACCAAATAAATCGTTCAGTGAGAAACAAAAGGTTAAGTGATTGAAGCAAAATTTTGTATAATGAATGAACAGGAGGCGATACATATGAATGAAAACACAAAAGAGTTGTTTCGGACACTAACGGAATTGAATGGTGCACCCGGCTTTGAACATGACGTCAGACGGTTCGTCAAAGAACGGATCACGCCGGTAACGGACGAAATCGTCATGGATGGTCTGGGCTCGATTTTCGGGAAACGGACGGGGAAAACGGATGGTCCAAAGGTTATGGTCGCCGGTCATATGGACGAAGTGGCGTTCATGGTAACGCAAATCACGAAAAACGGGATGCTCCGCATTCAGCCGCTCGGTGGTTGGTGGAGCCAGGTATTGCTCGCGCAACGCTTCTCGATTTGCGGAGACAACGGCATCATTCCAGGAATCATTGCATCAACTCCGCCCCATCTGTTGACGGATGAGGTTCGGAATAAGCCGATGGCAATCAAAGATATGTTCATCGATGTCGGCGCAGATTCGAAAGAAGAAGCCGAGTCGTTTGGCATTCGTCCGGGTATTCCGGCGGTTCCATTCTTCCCGTTCACACCGATGGCCAATCCGAAAAAAATCATGGCGAAAGCATGGGACAACCGTTACGGCGTCGGCATGGCGATTGAGTTATTGGAAGAAACGACGGCGTCGGATCATCCGAATGTCTTATTCTCAGGCGCAACGGTCCAAGAAGAAGTGGGATTACGCGGTGCCCAAACGGCAACCAGCCTCATCGATCCGGATGTCGCCTTTGTCGTTGATGCGTCACCGGCGAATGATGCTTCAGGGGATAAAACGGAATTCGGACAGCTTGGACAAGGTCCGTTGTTACGGATTAAGGATAGTGTCATGATTTTATCAAAAGAAATGACGGATTACGTCTTGGATACAGCAGAATCAAACAACATTCCGTACCAATATTATGTCGGAGCAGGCGGAACGGACGGCGGGGTCATTCACCGTTCGAACAACGGGATTCCAACGACGGTCGTTGGTCTTCCGGCACGCTACATCCATACACACGCATCGATCATGCATACGGATGATTATGATGCGGCAAAAGAGTTACTTAAAAAACTCGTGACACAACTTGATGCGACGACACTGGCTACATTACAAGTGAAGTAAGGACAGGCTGAAGAGGGATGTTTAAGTT
>NZ_JBHFFC010000016.1:0-1001 GCF_043359615.1 Exiguobacterium sp. S22-S28
CGATATGAAAATAATGGTCGGGAAGACAGGATTCGAACCTGCGACCCCTTGGTCCCAAACCAAGTGCTCTACCAAGCTGAGCTACTTCCCGAAAAGTGCACCCTGAGAGATTCGAACTCCCGACCCCTTGATTCGTAGTCAAGTACTCTATCCAGCTGAGCTAAGGGTGCATAATAAGTGCGGTCGAGAGGACTTGAACCTCCACAGTGTTGCCACCACTAGGCCCTCAACCTAGCGCGTCTACCATTCCGCCACGACCGCAAATTATGCTATTTGATGTTTCTTAGATGAAAAAATTGGAGCGGAAGACGGGATTCGAACCCGCGACCCCGACCTTGGCAAGGTCGTATTCTACCACTGAACTACTTCCGCATTTATAATATAAATGGTACGGGTGAAGGGACTTGAACCCCCACGTCAAAGACACTAGATCCTAAATCTAGCGCGTCTACCAATTCCGCCACACCCGCATAAAAAAATGGTGTGTCATGCAGGATTCGAACCTGCGACCCTCTGATTAAAAGTCAGATGCTCTACCAACTGAGCTAATGACACAAACAGTATAAAATTTAAAATAAAATGGGGCGACTGATGGGAATTGAACCCACGAATGCCGGAATCACAATCCGGTGCGTTAACCACTTCGCCACAACCGCCATATTAAGATGGTGCCGGCAACAGGAGTCGAACCCGCGACCTACTGATTACAAGTCAGTTGCTCTACCAGCTGAGCTACACCGGCAGGTGTAAATGGTGGCTTTGGACGGAATCGAACCGCCGACACAAGGATTTTCAGTCCTTTGCTCTACCAACTGAGCTACAAAGCCGTTTGAATTTTAATCAAAAAAATAAAAATGGCGGTCCTGACGGGATTCGAACCCGCGATCTCCTGCGTGACAGGCAGGCATGTTAACCGCTACACCACAGGACCGTGGTAACTTGACGACTTCTATAATACTATATCAATCAGTCAAAATTGTCAAATACTTTATTAAAAAAGT
>NZ_JBHFFC010000001.1:0-67308 GCF_043359615.1 Exiguobacterium sp. S22-S28
AAAAAAAAATGAAGTACCTATTCACATCTATAATACTTTTCAGCCCGATGCTAAAAAAATAGTGAATCGGGCGAACTTTGAGTATACCTCGACTCTAAAGGGTGAGAGTTTGTACTATGTGTCTAAAGGTAAGATTAAAGATACGCTAAACGTCAATCGCCTGACCGATGAAACCTTTACTGATACAGTAAATGAGTTTGTAGCTAATAATAAATAGGATGAAACGGAGGTCTGGATAGATATGTCTGATGCTCAGGTTATCCAGAAGCTTACCGAATTCGAACGACTTTTTAATTTAAGTAATTTAGTCAACGATGCTCTGCGGACTGTGGGATGGATTTTTGTCAGAGGTCTTTCTTTGTTGATAGATTCACTCGAAAGTCTTACAGATGATATTTTGATGATCAAAACATTCTTTAATAATCCTCAAGTGGTTGAATTCGTTCAGACGATTCAACCTTTTTTGTATGTACTTTTAGCTGCTAGCTTTGTTTTTACAGGCTATCTCATCATTTTTCAGAAGAAATTCGATCGAGAAGGGCTTCTTATCAATATTTTCATTTCATTGATGATTTTAGGACTACTCTCACCTACGATGAAACAACTAAATGACTTCACCGACCAAGCAGTCAATCAAGCCAAGAGTGGTAGTATATACGGTTCTCAACAGGAAACTATATCTGAAACAATACTCAAAGAAAATTTAAACGATTTAGTAGCATACGATAAAAATGACTTTGACAACTATACAGAAAATGAAGTGAAAAATAATGTTCCGACCAAATTGATCAAAGGATTACAGATTAATGAGGTGTTCGATAGCAATAAACTAGACGTATCCACTACTGGATCAAAACTTTCAAAATCATTTATCCTTTGGGACGGTAGTGAAGAAGTACTAGGCGAACTCGATCAAAGCGGACTTGATTGGAATAACCAATACTACTACCGTTATCACCCGAACTGGCTGACGATTCTTGTCACGCTCGGGGTGATGGGCTTCACCCTCTTCTCGATTGCCTACAAGCTGGCTCGACTCTCGTTCGAGTTGGCTTTTAATTATGTCTTGGCGATTTTAGTGGCACCCGCTGATTTACACAGCGGACAAAAGACGAAGAAGGTCATTCAAAGCATCTTGAACACCTTTCTCGTCATCATTCTGATCTTCGTTTCGATCAAACTCTATACGATTGGAACGGCATACTTGGCCGATACACTGGACGGACTCGCCTATTTGATTGCGTTGATTGCCTTCTCTGCCGCTTTGATTGATGGACCAAACATGGTCGAACGTCTCTTCGGGATTGATGCCGGTCTGAAGCGTGGTTGGGGTCTCGCACTCGGTGCGTATGCTGTCGGGAAAGGAACAGCGAAAGTCGGGGCTCGTGTCGCCGGTCAGACGATGAAGATGGCATCACGCCCTGCCACTCCTTCTGTCTCGGAAGCAGCAAGTGCGAAATTGCCACCGAACCCGCCACCGAATGGCGGTACACCCGCGAGTCGTCCCGATCGTTCGCCTGAGAGTGTTCCGACTCCATCACAAGCACAAGAGCGGACATCTCGTCCAGCAGGACCAGAGAACCAACAAAGCGATTCGGTTGAGATGCCAATGCATGGTACGGCGCAAGAGGCTCAGGCAGCAGCAGCACCCGAATTCTTTCCACATCGTCCAGATGCTGTCGCACAAGCAAAACCTGTGCCATCGACTTCGCAATCGACACTATCTGCTACGCAACCAAAGACTTCCGATTCACCGACGATTGAAAGAAGTGCACACTCATCTGATGCATTCGAGTCACTTGAAACGTCTGATTCCTCTCAACTAGTCTCACCATCTGCGAAGACTTCTACAGTAAATCGAAAGCCGGTAACATCTTCAGTGGATTCGGCACCGTTCGACAAAACGACTACTAGCGCATCTGCTCATTCTGTGGAAACAACAGAGAATGTGTCTCCGAGCGTTACCTTGTCTGGCTCTTCCAGTGGCTCACCATCTATCAGTGAATTGCCGCAGGAGACGTCATCCGGAACGCAGCGTCAGCGAAAGTCGATCTATCAGACACTGGAGACCACAACGCAGAAAGAACTCAAACATGTTGAACAAACCCAGACGCGCGTAACGCAGGAATCATCCCGGATGTACTCGACGGACGTTCCGCGTCTAAACCCGAAAAAGGAGTGAGACCATGCAACAGCGCCAATACCGGATTCCGAACGAAGTCACGACCGAACTCAAGATCAACAAGATGCTCTACCTCTATGATTTACTATTTCTCGTCGCTTTGATCATCGTCCGTTTGATTGCTCTTCCATTTATCCCGGACGTCTTGCATCTACCGTTCACGTGTTTCCTCGTCGGGTTCGGACTTTTCCTTGTCATCCGACCGACGACGAATCCGGAAAAGCGGATGGTCCACGTGCTCTATTACGCACTGATCAAGAAGAAAGACACCTATATCGCGTTGGCTGACCGGAATGAATCTTCGAAAGGAGCGTGATCAGATGAGTTTATCAGAAGACACACGATTGAAGACGAGTGCTACGACCGATATCACTTGGCTCGACGAGGTCCAGTTGACGACATCGAAAGCAAGCAAGGAGAAGCGCGTCCGAATCCCACCTTCTGTCGCCTCCCTCTTGCCAATCGTCGACTCCACAGTGCTCGATGTTTTCGAGATGCAGGATAGGACGTTTTGCGACATCATTCAACTGACTTCAAAAGATATTTACGGACTATCTGAGACGGAGAAGGACCATGATATTTTCTCCCTCGCCTATCTCTTACAGGCGTATGTCCATCCATTGAAGGTCATTCCGCTCAATACACCACTCAATCTGGAAAAACAGAAACAACGGATCGAACGACAGCTGCGGCAAAATCAAAACGTCGCCTATCGCCCGTTTCTTCAAAAGAAGAAACAAGAACTGATCTACCTTGAGGAGCATCGCACGAATCGCGATTATCTCCTCTTTTTTTATGCTCCGGACGAGGCAATGCTTCGGGAACGGAAGCATCAATTGACGAAACTCCTTCGACGCAGCAACCCGATGGTCGAACTGACGATCGAGCAGAAAATGCATGTGTTGTTCCAACTACACAACCCGAATACGAAACCGACCCAGGACGGAAAGGAGTGATGGCATCATGTGGCGTACGCGCTTTTTACGGAAGCAAGATCCTGAGACGATCAAACAACAGGACGGCTACAATCCGACATTCGTCCAAGCGATCCAGCCGCAAGGCGGACTCCGCTTCGAACCGAACTATGTCCGGACCGGTGACGGTTATCTCGCCTGCCTCCATGTTTACAAATACCAGTCGACCGTCTATGACTTCTGGCTCGAACCGATCCTCAATCTGCCTGGTGTCTTGACGACGCTCGATATCGGGACGGCGGACAAACGGGAGATGATCCGGACGATCAACAAATCGATGGCCGAGCAGAATACGCGCTTCGAGAATGCAAAGGATAATGTCGACCGGATCGATGCGCGTGAGACGTACAAGGAACTAAATGAGCTCTACGAACAGATCACGCAAGGGGAGACGATGAAGTACTTGCATCTCCGGCTTTACGTCAAAGCGAAGACACTCGAAGCACTTGAACGCCAGGTACAGGATGTGATGGAAGAACTCGAAGCACGGAACTTTCGCGCAACCGTCTTCCTGAACGAACAGGAATGGGAATGGCAGAGCCTCTTTCTTAGCTACGAGCAACAGCAAAAACTACCGAATCATCGTCGCGGCAAAGAGATTCCGTCACTCTCGATTGCAGGTGGTTATCCGTTCCACTTCACGTCGCTACAGGATCCGACCGGGACGTACTACGGGACGACGGATACGAACGGGAGCGTCATCTTCGACTTGTTTCATAAGGACAAGCAACGGAAGTTCTATAATGCCTTGATGATCGGCAAGATGGGATCGGGCAAGTCGACATTACTCAAGAAAACGGTCCTCGATCAAGCGATCAAAGGTAATCACGTCCGCATCTTGGACGTGACGGGCGAGTTCTCCGACCTCGTGCGGCAACTTGGTGGAAAAGAGATCGCACTCGATGGTTCCGCTGGTCGGATCAATCCACTCCATGTCTATAAGACGGTGACGCACGCCGACGGCTCGGCGGACGAAGCACTCTCGTTCATGCAACACCTATCGAAAATCGCTGTCTTCTATCACTACATCAATCCGGCAGCGACGCAAGAAGAGGCAAACGAGTTCGAGATTCTGCTCCGTCAGCTCTATCTTGAGAAGGGACTCTGGAACGAGGATGGTGACGCTCCGATTACAACGCATCCTGCGAACGCCTATCCCGTTTTCTCCGACTTCTTAGCGCTGGTTCGCTCCGAATTGTATACGGACGCAATGCGGACAACAATCCGCGAGACCATCAGTATGAACCGTATCAGACGGCTCGAGAACATCGAACTCGCCATTACGAACCTCGTCCACAACTACGGCAACATCTTTGACGGACACTCTTCAATCGAACGGTTCGATGAGGAAGCGATTGTCTCGTTCCCGCTACGTAACCTAACGAATTTGAAGGACGAGATTTTTCAGGCACAGGTTTTCAACCTGATGAACATGCTGTGGGACGGGATGATCCTCAACGGTGCCGGACAACTCCGCAGCTACAACCAGGGCGAGCTATTAATCGAGGATGCCTTCAAGTATCTGATTGTCATTGATGAGGCACATCACCTGATCAACACGCGCGATATCGCCCAACCCGCGATTCTATACCTACAACAGTTCATGCGCGAAGCAAGGAAATATTTCGGCGGTATCTTCTTCGCTTCGCATTTGATTACGGACTTTGTTCCGACCGGTTCGAAGTCGGAGAACGCGGAAAACGTCAAAACCCTGTTCCAGCTGACGCAGTATAAGTTTATCGGCGAACAGGATGCCGAGAGCATCCCGACGATCCAGACCGTCTTCGACGGACAGTTGACCGAGAGTGAGACGCGGTTGATTCCATCGCTCGAGACCGGACGCATCGTTCTTAGTATCTCCGGTGTGAAGACGCTGATCTTCGATGTCGATGTCTCACCCGAGGAGCTGACGTTGTTCGGAGGTGGTGCCTGATGTGGAGTACGGTCCGGCAGTCGGCACGTGTCGCCGTCCGGATGAAATGGCGACTCCTGACCTTAAAGTATCGTCTGATTGCCCTCGGTATCGCGCTCCTGCTCCTCCTGCTCATCATCATCGCCGCAGGCATTCTCGATTCGTTGACTGGGCTCGAGAATGAGCAGGCGACGGAGACGTCGATCACTTACTCAGACGCAAGTCTGCAAGTCAGTGATGATGTTCTCCAATACCGGGAAGCGATCGCGCGTGAATTGAAAAAGGAAAAGCTCGAGGGACAGACGAACGTCGTACTCGCCCTGATGATGCAGGAGAGTGGCGGACGCGGGAATGATCCGATGCAAGCGAGTGAATCGAAGTGCGGACGGATCGGCTGCATCACCTCTCCTGATGAGAGCATTCAGTACGGAGTGAAACACTTCGCGTCGGTCTTCCGGCGAGCGAACGAGGACGTCAAGTTGACGCTCCAGAGTTACAACTTCGGAGGTGGCTTCATCGAGTATGTCCAAGAAAACGGTGGACGCTACACAAAACAACTTGCGATTTCCTTTTCACAGATGATGTACCAACGCGTCAGGAAGAGTGGCATCTATCAGTGCCATCGTCCGAGCGCAATCGAGCATCAAGCCTGTTATGGCGACATCGAATATGTCGATGCCGTCCTCCGTTATCTGACGCCGACGGTACTGGCAGAAGGCAAGACGGGACCGATCAAAGGGAAACTCCATGCCCCCCTCGACATCCCGCTTCAGATGACATCGGGGTTCGGATCCCGAATTGTTTTCGGAAAGACGGATGTTCATACGGGCATCGATTTCAGTTGCCACAATACGGATAGCGTCCACGCTGTCCGCTCCGGTACCGTCACCTATAGCGGCTTACGCGGACCATATGGTCAGTTGATTCAGATCAAGCAGGGCGACTGGATTACCGCCTACGCACATCTTTCCGCACGCCAGGTTAAGACGGGGCAAAAGATTGAAGCTGGACAAAAGATTGGGATGTGCGGTTCGACCGGACGTTCAACCGGGAACCATCTCCACATCGAATTCAAGACGAGTGATTGGTCCGGACACATTGATCCGGCACCACTCTTTTCTCTATAAGGAGGGATGCAAGATGGCATTGACGAGTCGTCATCTCCTGTGGCTCGTGTTGTTCTGTTTGCTGCTTTCAATCAGTGCTAACGTCTACCAATACCGTTCGTCGGCATCAGATGGACTACACATGACTTCAGAAAAACACAGAAAGGATTCGTCACCAGAAATGATTGTACCAGACTCAACTGTCATCACTGACGCAGAGGAGCCAGAGCAGCAGTCGTCCATTTCTAAGAATGCAGAACGCTTCATCTCGTTTGCATTCACGTGGAAAGACGGGACCTATCCGACGCGTAAGCGACAGGCCAGCCAGTACATGTCGGATTCAATCAAACGGACGTTGTTCGTAAGTAGCGGAAGTGATAGCAAGTTCACTGCCTCAGTCTCGGACATCGAAGTCTTTCCAAACCGTGACAATCCGGAGCATTGCCTTGTCCGCTTCAAACGGACGTTGACGATTGATTCAAACGGCTATGAAGAGACATCCGATGAGCTGGTCGAACTGACGTTCACGAACCAAGACAGTCGTTACATCGTCGACCAAATGAAGAGTCTCAAGTCATCAGGAGGTGTCTAAATGCGAAGAGGAAAACGAAAGACGTTGACCCGTGACTGGTCGCGCTTGTATCTCGGAACAGGGATGTTTTTCTTAATCGGCTTTCTATTTTTCGGTTTCTCTTCCCTCTTCTTTGCTGAGGAACAACCGATCAATGCAACATCAATCGGTGAAGAAAAACGGTTGACGAATGGACAGACCGTCACGCTTCTCAACTGGTCTTATGATGAAGAGCGGAAACAGATGCGTGTCCGCCTCCAGTTCGACCAACCCCAGGACTACGCGACGAAACTTGTCACGCGCGTCGCCTACAAGGAACGACCGACGGATGAGCAACGCGTCCGAGTCGTCTATCACCAGGACGAGCACTATGTCTTCGAAATCGAAGATGTACCGCGCAACTTTGATCAGCTAGCCCTCCGCTTGTATGTCATTGAACCACAACAGTCACTCGAGAAGCTGAGTGCTACGAAGCGAGAAGAGGCGCTCATCGAATCACTCTATATGGATCAGCGACGTGTCTTAAGAACATCAATTTCTATTCAACAAGCAGACGACTATGCGCAACTTTTTCTCGCTGACGAGCACGTGCAAAGTCAAAAACGGATCAAGAAAATGAAGCGCGAACAGATGGCACAAGCTTCTCTCATCCAGCAAATCGAACAGGATATCGAGACGAAGCAAGCCACCTTACTCGATCTGACACTCGATGAACAAGTCGAACGTGAGGACGAGATCTTCAATCTGAAGCAAGACAAAGAGGACGCACTGTTAAGACAAACGGAATTGAAAAAACAACTCACGCAAGAAGAAAAAAGACAAGATCAGCTGCGCATTAAAGGACGTGAACTGAAATGGTAAGGTGGCACACACCGTGCCAAAATGCCGTTTTTAGTGGCACGCGGTGTGACCTTTTGGCGATTTTGATGATATCAGGGAAACACTAGGCTCCGCCTAGGCTAGCACGCTCCGTGATAGCAGTTTCCCCTTATGCTCTTTTTCACGCTTTTGAACCGTTTGTGGTTTTTAAGCTTTTAAAAACTCAATGCACATTTAGCAATTCTATCAACATTCATCAACGCTTAACTCGAGTCAGTTACGTCACTTCTTTCAATCCTTTTCATTACATGTTGTTGCATCTTCGAGCAAATATGTTTCAGAAGTTCGACGATCAAGGAGACGCTCACGGCTTCTCCAAGGGTGTGACTCTGTTCAATAATTGACTGCATGTTGATCCCTCCGTTCCTTGTCTGAGTGGTATCCCCTTTCTCACTTCTAATGACAGGAGGAACGAATGAATTGTTCGGAAAGAATTTCATTTTTTTGAAAGTAGAGATTCACTTTCGTGATGGAAGGAGGAAGACAGATGGATCTCTTGATTCGCGACATCGCCCCCGTCCTCGTCAAACAACTCGACGAACAAGCGGAGAAACAGATGTGTTCCCGACAAGAATTATTAAAAGGATTACTGACCACCTGGTGTGCGGATGGCATCCAGTCGAAACAAATCGAGCGACTCGAACGACAACTCGAAGCGAACACCTTACACCTGAAGCGGAGCGCAACCGAACTCGAAGTATTAACTAAACTCTTCCGTGAGGTGATGCAAAATGACTAAGGTGCCCGGTGTCATCATCAAGTCGAAGTTCAAACTCCCTCAAGCAACCCGACGTGCGCGTCGCTATACGACGTATCTCAATTACATCGACAGACCGGAGACGAAAGCACGGACGCATCAATTTGAGAATTACCATGACTATATGGAAGATGAACTGAAATCAAGTGGTCTCTTCACGGCGACGCAAGACCGATTGAATGCGACTGAACGAGAGCAGTTACGAGATATCTTCCGACGGGCACAAGAGAACGGCAGCATCCTCTGGCAGGACGTCATCTCATTCGACGAAGCGTGGTTACAGGAAGTCGGCGTCAAAGAAAATCGCTACATCGATGAACAACGGTTGATGCAGGCGACACGGAACGCGACCGCGCTGATGATCGAAAAGGAACAGATGCTGCACGCGACATGGACCGCAGCGATCCACTACAACACGGATAACATCCACGTCCATGTCGCGACAGTCGAAACGATACATCCACGCGAACGCGGTAAACGGAAACCGAAAACAATCGAGAAGATGAAGGCGCAAGTCGTCCATACGCTTGCCGACCGGACACGTGAACAAGAGAAACTGAATACCTTCATCCGGGAAGAAGTCCTCGCACACAAACGAAATCGTTCGACGACGTCCGCTTCGAATCGAATCTTGCACCCGGAACTCGTTCGGCAGTACAAAACGATTCAGAAACAATTACCGGACGACAAGCGGCAGTGGTATTACAACATGAACGGCATGCACGAACTGCGTCCTTCACTCAATCAATTGACTGACACGTATCTTGCGACCTACTTCGAGAAAGAGCACAGCGAGTTTAAACAACAACTCGATACCGAGGTCGCATTCTACGAGCGGAGTTATGGATCGGCATCCCAAGCATCGGCTTATCGCAAGACGAAGGAACAGGATCTCTACACGCGGATGGGAAACGCCATTCTGTCCGAGATGCGTGAGTCGTCCAATCCACCTCAGAAGGTTGCGAAAACATCTTCTGTCCCGTCATCCAAACAACACATTCGATTAGCGTTTCGACGTGAACGGATCATGCAAGAGACGCTTTATCGGATCGGACGACATATGAATGATGAGTGGGACCACCTCAAGAATCAGCGTGCTTTTGAACAACTCGAACAGGAAGTCCAACATGAAAGGTAAGGTGAAATGGGATGGAAGAGACGAAGCAAGTCCGGATCCGGCTGAGTGCCGTAACCGCTGAATTTTTAGAGGAGTATCGTGAGAGAGAACGACTGTCAGGAATCGGTCCGGCAATCGATCACATCATCCGCGACTATCAAGAGATGATCAAGAAGCAATGGGATTTGAACTATATCAGTCGTTCCGTATCAAAACAGATCGAACAAGAGTTGACCACGTTCTGGGAAGAACAAATCACAAAGATTCTCTCTCCGTTACGAAAGAGCGTCCAACAGACAGACCTTCAAACACAGGTATTGATTGAACTGGTGCAAGCCTTAATGCAGACGGAAAGCATCGAGGATATCATCCCGACGACAGAATACCGTCCTTCGTTCCTTGAGACAGCGGAGACGGCCGTCAAATCACGGATCGACCAACGAAAGCAGTACAAGCATTCGGATGAGGAAAGGATGACCCACAAATGAGACGACTGGAAGCTTTCACACTCGCAACGTTTCTCGAACTGCAACCGACCCACGTCACAGTCTTGATTCATCAAGCGCGATACGACATCCCTGTCTCATATGACGAATATTCGTTCCTTGAGATCCTGCAAGAAGAGCCTCTGTTGTTGCTACCGGTATCACGTGATCGTCGTCATCTACTACTGGATCGACTCGCTGCCGATCCGATTGTTCTGCAAGAACTAGAAGATTTCGAAGGTGCTGCTAATTCGTCTTTCTCGTCTGAAGGAGCGTGAGACTCGTGGGATATAAGAAGAAAACACGTGAGGATTATCAGAAGGAAGTACAAGCCTTGACCGACAAGATGGAGACGCAGCTCGCTTCTCACTTTGTCAGTCAGGAGAGTATCAAAGAACATCTCGACTTCATGAGCCGGTTCCACCGCTACTCGACACGGAACATGCTATTGATCGAGGAACAGTTCCAAGGCGCACGTGCTGTCGGTTCCTATGCGTACTGGGAGAAGCAAGGCGTCCAGGTCCAAAAAGGCGAGAAAGGGATCAAGATTTTTGTCCCCTCCCCTGTTACCTTCATCAAACGAGAGACAGATTGGGTGGCATGGAAGGATGCGACGAAGACCGAGCAAAAGCGTGCCAAAGAAGGATTTCTTCCGACACGAAAAGCGATGTACTATAAGATTGGTCACGTCTTCGAGTACACGCAGACCGATGCCCGAGAGAAGGGACTCGAGGTCTCTGGACTGTTCGCTTCCTATCATCGAAATGGATCGATACGTGAGGCGGAATCGTTTCGCCGCGCGTTAAACGGGATTGCTGAAACACAAGACGTAACATTACTTGATCAGCCGTTAAACGAACTTGGTACCGCAAAAGGATGCTTTTATCCAGAACTGAACGCGATCGCCTTGAATCTGCGGAATTCGGACATCGAGAACGTGACCGTCCTGATTCATGAACTCGCGCACGCTAATCTGCATAATATGAACCGGAACGAAGAACGTGAAATAGAGTTGAATACGCATGAGAAGGAATTCCAAGCGGAGATGGTCGCCTACACCGTTGCGGCTCACTTCGGTTTTCCAACAGACGAGTTTTCGTTGTCGTATCTCGCCAGCTGGACGCAAGGGAGAGACTTGCGTGACAAGGAAGACTTGTTGCATGAAGTCCATCAGACATCCGGTCATTTCATCCGCGAGATCCATGCTTCGCTCGAGCAGGAGCAAGTCCTTGAACGAGAAGCATCGCCTCTCAAGATGATCGAACATATCGAGAACGTGGCACACATTACGGATCAGGGGATGCCATTAGCCGAACGGCTCGAGCAGATCATGCAACACACACCGGAGGACGTCGAAGCTTACCTGACGAATATCGCCAAGCAGGACACGCAGCAAGATCTTTCAGCATTCAAGGAGCCAATGATGCTCGTCCATGGGGCGACAGACTTCTTCGAACCGTTCGCGAAAGCCAACGACCGCGACTTCGACGAACATAAGATGACTGCCTATACGTTGGTCATTCCTGGTGAAGAACCGATCAGTCAACACTTCCAGGGTCTTGAGGAAGCCAGTAGCCCGTTACATCATATCCTGAAGACAGAAGTCGTCAGCAAAGAGACAGAGCAAGTACTTGAGAAAGCGTGGTATGACGAGATGATATCGACCGAGGATCGAGATTTGGAAAAGGCAAAGCAAATCGTAAGTCGGCAACTTCATGTTCCATCGAAAGACTTTTATACAAGATGAAAGAGCATAAAAGAAATCATAGCCTCTTGAAATGTGTAGAGTTAGGTATTTTAAACCTGACTCTTTTATTTAATCGCATAGTCTAAAAAATGGTAAATTTCTCTACCAAAAATTGTCCTCCTCTTCTAACAGTGCGATATACTTTAAAATAGCCTTTAGTCACTTGAAGGGAGTACCTAAAATGGAAACTGAAAAAAGTGGAAAAATTGAATATAAAATCTTTTATGATCGAGATATTATTCATTTGATGGATCTATTACTTGCGACAAAAAAAGAATTAAATCACGAAAAAACTGAATTGTCTTACAACATTCAATACAAAGACGGAACGATTGATAGTGGATTTGATCAAGCTGTAATAAATCAGAGTAGACCGATACAATCGGTATTATTGAGTCTTACTAACGAAAATCTCGGTGTATCCATCATCATTGATATCAATACGAACAATACGGTAGACAATAATATCTATTCCGTAAAGAGTGAGGACTGTGACTGGGTGAATGAAAAATCACTACAAATCCAAAGAGTCATTGCAGCCACTCCGAATCAAAATTATTATCTTTCTCACCCGTCATGGAAGATACGTATTCGAATCACCTCAGGCATACTCGTTTCTAGTTTTATTTGCTTACTTTTGGAGCGCTTGTTCTTAGATGGCTTGCTTTTAGAGGAAGATGCAGCTCAAGTTCACTTATTCGTATTGCTCCTTGTGATTATCTATATGACGCTTTCTCGGACAGACCAATTTTTAGAAGAAGGATTAGAAAGTTTATACCCTATAGTCGATTTCGATGCTTCAATAAAACCTCAAAATAAAAAAAAGAAAAAACTCTTTTTATTAAAATTCCTTGTCATCTATTTTATTCTTTACTGGTTTTATACATTCTTTTTGCAACGAATGATGTAACAGTGACAAATAGAATATCTGAAACAGATACTACGATATAATACAATTGAAGGAAAGCATCACAACACATCAACGAATGGAGGAATAATTATGAACAACAACCAAGCAATCGCTTACGCCGTCATTGCCATGAAGCAACTTGGCTATACAATCGAGCAGATCGAAAAAGTTCAAGCTAGCATGCTATCTGAGATGGACTGGTCGGATGAAGAAACAGCAGAAAAGAAAGCAGCTACTATCTTAAAGGGATAAAATAAAACAGCAACATCGCTTTAAAAAAAGAAGCGATATTGCTGTTTTTGCTTACTTGAAATATTTCTGCTGTAAACTTCATTCAACGTGATTCTCTTTATTCATCTGCTTATTTCAATTCAATCTTTTTTTCACCTAATTTTTTTCCCGCCATTCCTTGAGTTGCTTTCAATGTGACGACCGCTTGTGGATCATCGATGTCGTAAGCCATGATTCCCTTCGCGGTACCACCTGGTTTGATGTCATCGAGCTGATGTTCTAAATAAGAGGCATACTTCTCTTCTTGTGGCGTCATGCCTACCTCTAACTTATTGATCGTATCGGTTCCTTCCTGTGTCGCTTCGAAGCAGGCAATCCACGTAGTCATTCCATTCAATGGTTCCTTACTATCATTTGTCGTCTCATATGTGAAGACGAGTTGTGGCTTCTCGCGGAAGTATTCTTTACTTGGCTCAAGCACTTCTGTCGAGAGGATCTTGACTGTCGCCATGTCGATTTTCAGAGTATCATCCTTGAAATAAACATCCTCTTTTTTTCGTTTCCGCTACCTCGACTTTTTCGGTCGGATTTGCCGCCTTCTTAGGTGTATCTTGTGCTGCTTCTTCTGTCCCACATCCGACAAGTGATAATCCCAACCCGACGATGACGACCGCTCTTCCTAACTTATTCATATAATTCAGCTCATTTCTTTTGTTTTTAGTCTTCCCATAGTTCTTCCATCAACTCATCGATTTCGTTGGAGAGTCGTTGCCGCTCTTGGTCATCCTTCTCGATATGACCGTACTCATCGATCCAGATGACATCTCCGGATTCAACCGTCATGGGAAAGCGAGAAATCAGGATGTCCCGCATTCCATCTTCGAACTCGACGACGACCCATTTTCCTTCAATGCGATCGATGATCCCTTTACGCTTACTCATTTCGACTTCTTGATCGTGTAGGACGATCCGTTCCCTTCAAAGACGATTGTCCCATTCTTATCCGTCCGTAGCATCGTCGCCTTCGCACGCTTCAGGTTCGTCACGACTTCGTTCGTCGGATGTCCGTAAGCGTTCTTCCCAACGCTAATGACGGCATATTTCGGTTTGACGTACTTGAGGAACGTCGCACTCGTCGATGTCTTCGCCCCATGATGCCCGACCTTGAGGACGTCCGCACGCAACGTCTTCTTCTTCGCAATCATGTCTTGCTCCGATTTCAGTTCCGCGTCTCCCGTGAACAGGAAAGTATTCTTCTTATACGCGACGTGCAACACGGCGCTCCAATTGTTCAAATCACTGTTCGCATAATCCTTCACCGGTCCGACGAACTGCGCCTTCACTCCCTTCACAGGAAGTGAGACACCCGCTTTCGCTGTCTTGATTGTCAGCTTCTCACGCTTGACGGCTAGCAAGAAGTCCTTATAGGCTTGCGTTGTGTGTTTGACCTTTGGTGCATAGACACTCTTGACCTTAAACGAGTCGAGGACTTCATCGAGTCCACCGATGTGATCGGCATCTGGATGTGTCGAGATCAACATCTCGATGTCGCCGACCTTCTGTTTCTTCAGATAGGCGACGAGCTCATCACCCTTTCCTTTGTTCCCACCGTCCATGACGATGTCCTCACCACTCGGCATCTTGATGTAAATCGCATCTCCCTGACCGATATCGATATAGTGGACCTTGATTTTCGGCGTCGCGGCCTCTGCACTCTCTAACGGTCCTACTAATAAACCAACACTCGCGAGTGCCAGGCTGGCACCCATCCATTTTCGTTTCATCTTGCATCGCTCCATTCTCTGTTCGTAAGTTATTTTCATTATACAGTGAGCATCAGGATAAGGTTGGAGATATTTTCCACCTGATACTTTTTATTGCTAGGTGGAGTATTCCAACGAAGGAGTATATAAAAAAACAGACCTTTAACGGGTCTGTTCCAAATAATGTTGCTGAATAAAAGTGAGCAATAGATCAATATCAACGAACCAAGTCACATGCTCGATCGAACCATCTACTTCTCGTACCAATCGAACCTGCGCATCGATGATGGTCACTTTTTGCGAGTGCTCCACCATGTCCATCCATTTTCTCGACTCCTCGTTTTCCAAAGTTGTATTCATTTTCGTCACTCCTCTTTGGTTTGCTTGAACACAGCATACAGTCGTGAAGGACATCGTACGAATCCGTTTAATTGAAATAAGAACGGTCATAGCTGAACCAACGGAGGAATTAAGGAGACATCTAGGACAATTTCCACTTTATTCTTTAGAACACGGCGAATCATTTAGAATAGGAATCCCATCATAACTGGTACTTGCAGATTAAATCAGTTTGAGACTCCTAAACTTATTTTTATGGTCTTTTCACGCTCCGTGCCTTTCGTCGCAAGGATCAGGAACGTAGAGCTGCCTCGGCAGCTCTCGTTATCGATCCGGCAGGAAGGCAGCGGTGCGATGAGGATGTCGCTGCCACGCAGCCTACAGCCTCACGCATGAGCCCGAAAGCTTCTACTAACACATACAAACTAAATCGAAACGTACAGAGGATGATCTACTCAAAGATAAAAGATGTACATACGTATACCGACAACAATTCTACTACTTCTTCTATGACCACTTCCTCAACAACCAGCACCTCTCACGAATCGAAATAAGACGATTCGAAGCCTCTCTGGCCCGCAGTGGATTCGTCCACTGCGGGCTTCTTTCCTCACTTGGATTTGGTACAAATCCATTCCGTATCTGCTTGTACATCCTTCAAAGAAAAACGAATCCGTTTTTCGTCCATGCTTTACGCGCGGACAGGACGGGAGTGTCCCGCCTGTCTACGCTGAAGGGTAAATTTAGAGCAATCCTTGAGCTTTTAAGCTGACGTAATCGTCTCCTGCCCCGACGACGATATGGTCAAGCAATTGGATACCGATGATGCGTCCGACTTCCTGCAAGCGTTCCGTCACCTCGATGTCCTCGAGGGATGGCTTCGGGTCACCGCTCGGATGCTGATGGCTGACGATGAGCGACGTCGCATTGTTGAGAATGGCGGACTTAAAGATTTCACGTGGGTGGATGATACTCGAGTTGATACTCCCGACATGTGCCCGGTGAACGGCGATGACCCGGTTCTTCGTGTTCAGCAAGATGACGAGGAATACCTCACGGTCATCGTCCTGAATGAAGCGTCTAGCAACAAGGAAGGCGTCCTCTGGTGACGTGATATGTGTCGTCTCGAGGGCGACATCCGGTTCACGGACCTCTTGGCGGATACGGGTGATTTCAACGAGTTTGGTAAGTTTCATGGAAAAGCTCCTTTCGCAAGTGGGATGCAGTCCGACACGGTGCCGTCCTGTTGACGGGAACGCAGCGAGCGTCGCGAGACGGGGCAAGGGTGACCGCAGGGAAAGAGCAAAAAAAGCGGACAGCGCACCGGGACGAAGGCTTCCGGAGCCCGCGAGCGAAAAGCTTGCTTTGAGTCAAAACGCGGAGGAAGACGAGGAGCGGCAGCGGCTTTTTTTGATGGCCCTTGCGCCGACGAGGAGCGAGCTAGAGTACGGAAACAGGACGGCTTGCGGTCCCTTTCATCAGACAGAGCCGTACGCTCTGTTCCACGCTCTTAATATCATGTTTTGAGTATGCAAATCAGAAGAAAGCACCCAATCATCTCCAGTGATTTAGAGAACCGGGTGCTTCATCTTTTTCGTGTTCAGAGTCGCAGGTTGCTAGACCATCAAAGTGTTCGCTTTTTTAATAATCGAAGGGCATTCAATGTCACGAGTACCGCTGCACCTGTATCGCTGAGGACAGCCATCCACAACGTCAGCCATCCAGGGAAGACGAGCATCAACGCGATCAATTTAATGAGAATTGAAAAAATAACGTTCTGTTTGATGATCGTCAACGTGGCTTTACTTAAGTCCAATGTATAGGATAATTTGTTTAGGTTGTCTGCCATCAACACGATATCCGCCGTTTCAAGAGCCGTATCCGTCCCGGCTCCCCCCATCGCAATGCTGACGTCCGCTGTGACGAAAGCAGGTGCATCATTGATACCGTCACCGACCATTGCCGTTTGAAACGATTGTCTCCTCATGTCTTCGACGATACGGACCTTTTCTTGAGGCAAAAGGTTAGCATGCACTTCATCCAAACTCAGTTTTTTTCCAATACGTGCTGCTGCACCTGCATTATCACCAGTCAACATGACTAATTTTTTAATTTTGATTTTTTCCTTCAACTTGCGTATAGCGTCGACGCTCTCGTCTCGTACTTCGTCTGAAAGTATAAAAAGTCCGAGTAAGTCGGCGTCACTTCCGAGAAGAACGACGGTCTGCCCTTGCTTTTCAGCATTTTCAATAGCTGAATCAAGCATTCCCAACTCATAACCCATTTCACGAAACCATTTCACGCCTCCAATATGATACAGGATGTGTTCAAATTCACCCGACACGCCATTCCCGACACGATTTATGACAGTGTCCGATTCAAGTGGTTGTACACCTTCTTGGACCGTATGTTCAGCGATTGCTTTTGCTAAGGGATGACTGGAATGCCGTTCGAGTGAGTGTGCGATGCGTAAAGTATGTTCACGATTGTCTGATAGCAACATGAACTGCTGAACAATGGGTGTACCTTTTGTCAGTGTTCCTGTTTTGTCGAAGGCGATGGCATCTATCTTCCCTGCCTTCTCTAAGAAGACACCGCCTTTGATCAATACACCATTTCGTGCAGCATTCCCGATTGCCGTCACGATTGCGACCGGTGTCGAGATGACGAGTGCACACGGACAGGCGATGACAATCAGTTCCAAGCCTTTATAGAACCACTCCCCCCAACTACCAAGTTGAAGTAATGGTGGGACGATCATGAGTAACAATGCGCCTAAGAAGACGAATGGGGTATATATTTTTGCGAAACGATCGATGAAGGCTTCGCTTGGTGCTTTATTATCCTGTGCTTCTTCCACCAATTCGATGATATGAGCAAGCGTCGTCTCCTGATATGTTTTTTCGACGATCATGTCGAACGAACGATCCATGTTGAGCGTCCCGGCGAATACTTGATCCCCTTCACTTTTGTCGACCGGAATCGATTCTCCTGTAATCGGCGCTTGATTGATGGTCGTCGTCCCTTTCAAGATCATTCCGTCCAACGCGACCTGATCACCTGGTCGAATCCGAATCTTCTCTCCGATCCGCACCGCTTCCACTGATTTCCGTATAACGCCCTCTGCTGTCAGCACGAATGCTTCCTTCGGGGAAAGTTCGATGAGTTTCTGAATTGAATTCCGCGTCCGGGCAAGTGAATGATTTTGGAGTAGGTTCCCGATGGCAAAGAGGAAGACGACAGTCGCCCCTTCGAGCCATTCACTAATGAGTGCTGCACCGATGGCCGCCACACTCATCAACACGTTCATGTCGAGCGATCGGGCGCGAACCGCATAAAATGCGCTCCGGAAAGCTTTCCATCCACTTAGGATCAATGCGATTCCGAACAGCGCGTTCGGGAGATAAAGAACCTCTATGGTTTGGAGGAGTAGCCCTAATCCAATCAGAATACCGGATAAGACCAATGATATCCCCTCGAATGAACGTGTTGAAGGTTCCGAAGGCTCTTCTCCCTTGATGTGTCCATCAAAGCCAATCTTATTTAGCTCATTTTTCACCTGTTGTGCATCAAGATGATGTTCGATCTCCATTTCTCCACGTGCAAAAGATACCGTGACAGTCTGCACATCATTTATTTTTTGGAAATGCTGCTCAATCGTTTTAGCACAACTACTACAATCCATCCCCGAAACCGCATACGTCTGAACATGTTTTTCCTCTTTATTTGGAACAATAAGTTGAAATCCTAACTTCTTCACTTCGTTTTGAAGCCGACGATCATCCAGTTCTGATTCGCTCTCGATTTTCAAACGGGCCGCACCGTAGTTGACGGACACTTTCTGGTACTCCGCTATCGTCACTAATCCCTTCTCAAGAGTCGCTGCACAGGATGGACAATCCATCCCTTCTATTCGGTAGGTATGAGTTGTATGATCAGGCTGAATCAAATCCGAAGACACATTACCCGAAGAACAACAGGGATCTGTGTCCGACTTTTTTTCCTCTGTCTTTGATATCGTGCTACAGCAAGTATCCTCTTCCTTAGGAAGGGAAGATTCGGTTTGAATGCTCGTACCGGCTATCTCGGATGTCGATTTCGAACAGCAACTCGACTGTATATCCTTTGTGCGGAGTCGATCGTCCTCATTCGAGGCACAGCACGTAATTGCTATTGATGTAGAAACATCTTTCGGTTCACTTGCTTCGCTTTCCTTTGTAGAGCTGTTGTTACAACAGGAACGGGCCATCATTCCGCCTCCTCGATGTGATGTTCACAACAAGCAGATTCCTGTCCGATTTCGAGCGTCAGTGTCCCGAATAGTCGTAACAGTTCCCTGACTGTCTCGTTGCGTAGGGAGTAATAGCCATACTTTCCCTGCGTCCGTTTTTGAATCAATCCGCATCCTTTTAGACAAGCTAGATGCTGTGAAACGTTGGACTGATTCCCTTGGACCGCCTCGACGATTTCTGTCACGGTCTTTTCACCATCATAGATACACTCTAGGATTTGAAGTCGTGTTTTATTAGAAAAACCATGAACGACCCTCACCTTCAAGTCCAATGGTTCCAGTAATTGTTCCAAAATGTTCACTCCTTTTTCATATTCGTTTTCATTAATATGTTATCATCATATTAGCATTTACTAATGTAAGCGTCAAAAAAATATTGAGGATGTCTGTTTCTATCCTTTATGATTTTGACCGTACACAACAAACTTAAAGGAGTTGATAAGATGCCTCGAATAAACTATCTACTGTTACTGCTATCAGGAATCCTCTTGTGGTGTCCTGTCCAAGTCTCGGCTCACACCGGGCTCGAATCCTCCACACCCCAGGCAGATGAGACCGTTCCGCCTACAGACACCATCACGTTGGACTTCGAGACGAACATCGAAGCCGGTGGAAGTATTCAAGTATTTGATTCCACTTCTTCGGATGCACTGAAGGGAACTTTTACACAAGAAAGGCGACGTATGACGTTCCAGCTCGATCGAGAGCTTACATCTGGTCGGTATCGTGCCGAATGGAAGATCATCGGTACAGACGGACATCCTATTGAAGGAACCTATCTGTTCACTATCGCAACCCAAACGACCTCGAACGAAACGGTCGATCAGCCGAAACCTATCCAACAGAAAGACGCCGACATGGAAACAGTGAAGACGACAGCGTCTCCCGCTGAAGAAACTGATTTCTTTCCATTCCTAGTCGCCGGTGGATTACTTATCATGTTACTGTTCTTTTTTTATCAGATTGTTTTAAAGGAGCGAACAAAATGACTTTGCTCTATATTTTGGGAGATACATTGCTGTACACCTGTTTTGCACTGTTGATCGGTTATTTCTCGTTACAGCTCATTCCCCACACTTATCGACCTGATGTACCGTTCCCGATAAGATGGATACGACTTCTCATCGTATTAATTCCTGTCTTCTTTTCATTATCGGTCATACGTATCGTACTTTATTTGCAAGAAGACATCGGACTATGGTTGACAGTGCGATCCGTTCTGCTCACATTCGAAGCTGGTAATGCCTTGATCTTGATGACAATCTGGTGCGTATTACTTTTTCTGGTCATTAGGACTACGCCGCTCCATTCCGGACGCTTAACGGTTGCTCTTTTTTTGTTACTTGCCATGATCGTTACACTCGCATGGTCCGGACATGCCTCCAGCATCACAGGTGCAGAAGGATTACTCGTACATACCGCTCATGCTTTATCTGTCTTCATTTGGACAGGCGGCTTACTCGTATTAGGCTTTTCCAGCACAACGACTCCTCATTGGGACGACGTGTTGGAATGGTTCAGACCGCTCGTGACACTATGCTTTTTGATCATTCTCGGATCAGGTATCTATTTGATGTCCGTCGTCGTGAAGGTAGACGACTATCCGAATTCATGGATTTTGCCGTATGGTCAAGCCTTACTATGGAAACATGTCTTGATTCTCCCTGTGCTGATCATCGGTTTCATGAATGGGAAGTGGAGTTATGCATCTTCCAAACAAACGCTTAAAGTCAAACAGATGAGAATGCGTATGGAAGGCACACTGATTCTCTTCATCTTCGCAGCAACTGCATTGCTCGGCCAGCAAGAGCCACCTCACTCCGTAGAGGATACACTCAAATCAAGCGGGGCCGGACAGCTGTCTGCTTTCGTCTTCCCTGATCTACGCTTCGCATATTCAAACATTGCGTTTGAACCAGGGATGACATCCGTCTTGTTCCTGGTGATTGGTCTTCTTTTCGGGGTATTGCTCGTATTCCTTCTGAGAAAAACCAACGAAACGATAAAAACAGTTTTTTTAGGAATAGGAATGTCTATTTCCTTATTTTTAGCTTTCTTGTATAGTATTTCGTTGACGTTTTGATTAAATAAATTCAATTTAGTATCTCGTTGATCAAGAGTTTTAACGATACACCATCTTCCAGTCGTATGAAAAAAAGAAAAATACTCTCAATCAAATTCCAGGTGTTATTTCGAAAGAATTACGAACATAAAAAAGACAATGTCTCATTTCGAAAGTGAAATGAGACATTGTCTTTTTTTGCTATGATCGATTTTCTTTTCCTTGTCCCGTCGATTCAATCAGAGAATGAGGTATAAATTAAAAAAGAAACTTTTATGTTTTGCCTCTTTATGTTCTAGTCGTACTCCTGACATGAAGAAAATCGCTAGATGAGATGAAGGAACTCTCTCTTATTAACTTAATTTTTTTTAAACGCTTGTCGAACTCCAATCATAATCAGGGTAATTAGCAAAAATGCCGTCAGGGCAAGGAAGGGAATCGTTATGAAACCTAACCAATTGATATATTGTATGTTGCAAGGGACACCTTGAAGACATGGCTTGATCTCAGCAAACCCCGGAATCTTTTGAACCATGTAATGGTATACAGAAATTCCTCCACCGATAAGAGTAAGTGGCAAAGCATATCGCACTACACCTGAATCATTATGAAATACAGCGATGCCGAGGATGATACTAAGCGGATACATGAAAATCCGTTGTGACCAACAGAGCTCACACGGTATGAATCCACGAATTTCACTGAAATAAAGGCTACCGAGTGTCGCAGCGAGTGAAATGATCCACGCTATATAGATACCATGACGTCGTATCTGCTCATTCATCGGCCGTTACCTGTTCTTCAATCACACGGGAAATCGTCTCGTAATCAAATGGATCTTCGAGTTTGACACCATTGATTACGATCGTCGGTGTGAGCTCGACACCGTGTTTTTTAACGAGTGCATCGTCCTTCGACACTTCATCAAGGATGTCCGCCTCATTTCTTAAATCAGATGTAAGTTTTTTCTGGTCGATTTTTGGTACTGATTTTTCAGCAATTTTTAACAAAGATTCTTCAGTCACCCATGGAGCATCATGCTGTTCAACTCTCGGCTGTGCCTCATAAATTGCCTTATGGAATGTCCAAAACGCCTTCTTGTCTTGGCGATAAACAGATTCTGATGCCTTAGCAGCCAAAATGGATTCTTCCCCATGGAATAAAACGTTGATATAGCTGAACTGCACCTTACCAGTGTCGATAAACTCATTTTTCAACTTCGGATAAACTGTTTCGCCCCACTGTTTACAAGACGGACACTTGTAGTCTCCGAATTCGACGATTGAAACAGGAGCAGATTTTTCGCCTTGTGTCGGTTGACCGTCTATATCTATCGCCTCATTTAGGACCGTACTCTTTTTTTCTTGAACGGCATTGTTCTTAATCAAAAACATGGAAAGAACTACTAAAAAAACGATAAGCAACGTTATAACAACTAAACCTTTCTTTTGTTTCATAACATGATTCGACCTTCCTACTGTCTGATGCCCATCAGAAAAGGAAAAGGTCAACACCTCCTTTTATTTGGTTAAAGTATTTTATAACGTTCATTTATCCATGAGCGTGACTCTCATGTAACGCATGCGAACATTCATCAATCCCTGTACGTTCAATCTGAATCGTCAGATTTTGTAAACCAAACTGATCATGAATCAACGCACGCGCATGTCTAAGTACATTTGTTCGCGCTTCATCCGATTTGACTACTACATGGCAACTTAGTACATGATAGTCAGATGTAATAGACCATAGATGAAAGTCATGCACTTCTTCTACCTCCTCTATGGCGAGTAACGCCCTTTTGATTTCACTGGCATTCAAATTCAACGGGACACCTTCCATCAAAATATGCCATGAATCCTTTGTTACACGCAGACCACTGATAAAGACAAGAATCGCGACTACTATGCTCGCAATCGGATCAGCTATCGTCCAACCGAAGAATATGATCAGCACTGCCGCAATAATGGCACCAATTGAGCCTAGCAGATCTCCGATCACATGTAAAAAGGCACTTCTGACGTTCAAATTTTTGTCTTTGTCCGCACGCATGAGGATGAAGGCGACAACAATATTAACTAGCAAGCCGATAGTTGAAATGATCAGCATGCCTGAGCTGAGAACTGCAGGGGGTTCAAGGAGACGTCGATATGCTTCATAGAAAATATAGAGTGCGATAGCAATCAACGTGATTCCATTCAAGAAGGCCGCTAAAATTTCAAAACGCTTGTATCCGAACGTCTTGTGATCCGTAGCCTGCCGTTGTCCGAACATTAATGCTGTTAGACTGAGTCCGAGTGCAGCTGCATCACTTAGCATGTGTCCGGCATCTGAAAGTAAAGCCAGACTATTGGTCCAGACACCTCCAATAACTTCGATAATCATGAAAGAAAAAATCAGTATAAAGGACAATCTCAGTGCCTTTATATTTACGTTATTATGACTGTGGTCATGATCGTGTGCCAACAGAATCGCCTCCTCTTAACTTTTAATTTCTAACATAACTATAGCACAACAACCACTACATTCAAACATTCATTTGAATATAGTGGTTCGAATTTTGGTGCTGCATAAAATATATTTGGGAGTGACAACCGGAATTACAACATGGTCAGAGAACTGGCATGTACCATTTTCGACTTTACATCCTCTAAGACGGTAAAGGAGTACTCATTTTTACTTTTTTTAGAATTTAGAAAGTGCAAATCGAAAAGAACAAAAACTTGGAAGGAACAGGAGAAAATCTTATACCCTCTAGTTTACTTACATGATTGAAAATTTCCTCCTATAAGAACTACAGGTTTCTAAAAAAATATTCGATCTCAATTTAATATTTCATATGTAAAACGACCCTTTTATATAATCATGGTAATAAAAAATGATACTAATGGAATTGACATTCCACTACTATCATTTGGATGATAATCTATTTTTACTATTCAACCTACACGATTTCCGTTTTTAGTGCTTAGGGTGGTAGGTTGTTAGACTATCAAAGTGTTCACTTTTAATAACCAAAGGGCATTCAATTTCACGAGAACTCCTGCCTCTGTATAGCTAAGGGCATCCATACATAACCTCAACCTTACAAGGAAGACGAAGAGCGATCTAGAGTACTGAAACAGTAAAACTTCCAGTGCCTTTCAATAACACAGAAAGGTACTGCTCTGTTCCATGTTCTCTATATAGATCACAATCACATATTCTAATAAAATTAAAATCGCGTGTACAAAAGTCTTAGAATACTCATAGACTTTTTACACGCGATCAAATCCAGTACTTGACCACTAGTAATGTTTTTAATCACTTCAAATGGTTTTATATTTTTAACATTCTAGCATTTACAGCAACAATGACGGTGCTAAGACTCATTAGTACTGCCCCAATCGCTGGAGATAAGATCACACCATAGGGAGCTAGAACGCCTGCTGCTAGTGGTATTGTTATAATGTTATAACCAGCTGCCCACCATAGGTTTTGAATCATTTTGTTATAAGTGCTTCGGGAAAGTTCAAGAATAGCGAGAACATCCTTCGGATTACTTCTGACCAGTACGATATCAGCGGTCTCAACTGCCACGTCGGTTCCACTACCAATCGCAATCCCTACGTCAGCTTGCGCCAGTGCGGGTGCATCATTAATGCCATCACCGACCATGGCTACTTTCCTACCTTCCGATTGGATGTTTTTTACTTGTCTTGATTTATCATCAGGTAAAACTTCTGCATGAACTTCGTCAATACCTAACTGTTTGGCAACCCAATGTGCGACCTTTTTATTGTCACCGGTGAGCATGATTGAATTTATGTCTCTGTTTTTAAGAGCAGTCACAGTCTCTTTTGCTTCTTCTCTTACTAAATCAGCAAGTGCAATCATTCCTAGTAGTTGCTTGTTTTTCAATACAAATATGACAGTCTTTCCTTCTTCAGATAATTTTTCAAAAGCGAGCTCATCAATCGTTATTTTTTCTTGACGAATATATCGAGGACTCACTACACGAATTAATGTACCCTCTATTTTTCCTTCCAATCCGATTCCTGTCATCGACATAAAATCTTCAACCGATGGAAGTGATAGTTGTAGCTCTTCTGCTCTTTTCACTACACCTTTAGCAAGAGGGTGTTGGGATGAACGTTCGACTCCAGCTGCTAGACGAAGTAGTTCGGTTGAGGAAATTTTATCAGCTGGCACTATATCAGTCACTCCAAAATTACCTTGCGTTAAAGTACCTGTCTTATCAAAAATAATGGCGTCTAATTTCCGCGCCTCTTCAAACTGTGTCCGATTTCGAATCAATAACCCTTTCTTAGCAGCCAAGGCCGTCGAGACAGAGACGACCAATGGCGCTGCAAGTCCTAGTGCATGGGGACACGAAATGACCATGACAGTCACCATACGCTCGATCGCAATACTGAGCGGATATCCTAGTGCAAGCCAAATGATGAATGTCAGTACACCGGCCAAAACAGCGACGTAGAAGAGGATTTTTGCTGCACGATTCGCTAAATTTTGTGTTTTAGATTTAGATGCCTGCGCTTCGCTGACTAATTCGATTACTTTTGATAGATATGTGCCTTCACCCGTATTTTTCGTTTCAACGGTCAAGCTTCCTTCTTGGTTAATGGAGCCAGCAATTACGTTATCGTCCACTTTCTTTTCGATGGGAAGAGATTCACCTGTCAGCATCGATTCATCAACTGTCGTTGCTCCTTTTATTATCTTACCGTCAACTGGAATTTGCTCCCCAGGTTTGATCAGAATCACGTCACCAGTCTGTAATTCCGACACCACAATATCTTCTATTTTTTCATCATCAATTCGATGCGCAATACTGGGTAACAATTTCACTAATTCTTGTAGCGCGTTAGACGCGCCCATGATTGACTTCATTTCAATCCAATGTCCTAAAAGCATAATATCTATGAGCGTTGCTAACTCCCAGAAAAAGTCATGTCCCTCTCCTAGACCTAAGATGATGCCAACACTATAAAAGTATGCAACGCTAATCGCTAAAGCGATCAACATCATCATCCCCGGATTTTTTTGTTTCATTTCGTCTAAGCTACCTTTTAAGAACGGCCATCCACCATAGAAGTAGACAATTGTGGATAAAGAGAGCAAAACAACGTCGTCATACGGAAAGCTAATGTTGATACCCGACCACTCTTGAATCATTTTGGAAAGTAGCAGGATTGGAATAGTCAATATTAACGATACGAGAAATCTTTTCTTGAAGTCTCCAATCATTCCTTCATGTTCATGATGTGAAGCACCCATTTGTTGATCTTCATGCTGAGTATGTTCGTGATCGATATGGTGATCCATAAGAAAGCCCCCTTTTACGTACTGTATACCCGTATGGTGTATATATAGATATCCTACTCATATAGAGTGACCTATCGTTTTTCTTTAAATTATTTTTATATATAAAATGTATTTTGACACATTAAAAATTAAAAACTATCATACAGGTAGGGTATATCTTTTAAAATAAGACCCTTTTTTGAAGAAGACTATTTAGCGTAAAAAAAACAAGTGCTGGAACTTTAAAAGGGATTGAAGGACAAGTTCGAGGTATACATCAAACGATTGATGACGATTCGTGAATTAACTGAACCAATGAAAACTATGCTCGAATGGATGAATAGATATTATCATGAACAGAAAAATGAGCTACTAGAAAATACGAAAAATGCTTATTCGAAGGCTTTGTTTTATGCACCTACAAAATTATCTCGAGGGAGAATAGCATCGTGAAACTTAACATACTCTTAAAAAGCGTAAGCCTTATTAGCCTATCCTTGATCGCGGTCGGTTGTGCTCAAGACCCGACGAAGTCTTCTACTGACAATCCTTCAAAGGAAGTCAATCATGCGAAACATATGAGCGGTGACAAGATTGAAGAAACATCCTCATCGTCGATACTCCCTACGTTTTTAAAAACTCAACCTGAAGATGTACGAAATGTTTATCAAGCTGTAGCGAAAAATCGTAAACTACTAGAGAAAATGCCTTGTTATTGTGGATGTGGTGAAACAGTCAATCACAAAAATAATTATGATTGCTTCATAGAAGAAAATACGACGGATGGGTCGGTGAAATGGACAAGCCACGGGACAACATGCAGCACATGTCTTGAGATTGCTGTAAAGTCTATTTTGAAGCAACGGGATGGAGAATCGATTAAAGATATTCGTTCTGAAATCGATTCTTCCTATAAAGATGGCTACTCGAAACCGACACCCACTCCTTTATGATTTTTATAATGACACTTTTGCTTATCTAGCAAGAGTGTCATTATGTTTCATCCTCACTCCAACGATATCCTCTTCCCCAAATTGTTTTCAGATGGCTATCAATTGGATAATCTAACTCTCTTAACTTCTCTCTGATCATTTTAATATGAGAGTCCACTGTCCTTGGATCCGATTCTGATGTATAAGACCAAACGAATTCGTAAAGCTCCAATCTGTTGAATAGTCTTCCTGGATGTTGAAGAAATAACCTCAGTAACGCATGTGCTTTGGGTGTGAAATCAATCGACTTACCATCTAACACAATTAAATCGTTGCTCTCATCGAACGTAAGTCCTTGGTATACAACGGGTTCCTTTGCTTTTCTTCTCATGACAGATCGAACTCTTGCTAGAAGTACGTCCCCGTTAAATGGCTTTGTAACATAGTCTGTAGCTCCAGCATCTAGTCCTTTGACGATGGATTCAGCGTCATTTAGAGCCGTTATCATGATGATAGGGACTTCGGGATGAGAATCCGTTATCTTCTTACATACTTCGAACCCATCATACATTGGCATCATGACATCCAGTAAAATCAAATCGAAGGTTTCTTTTTTCACTTTCTCTAAAGCTTCAATCCCGTCATTCGCCATACTACATTCATATCCTATTGGTTCTAGATAGAGTCTTAATAATTGCCTCATTCTTATTTCATCATCAACAATTAATATTTTATCCATCCTAGTCACCACCTTTTACATGAAAATTTAATTCTGAATGATTGTTAAGCTATTTCCTCATAAATTTCACGAACTTTCTATATAATCAACTCAAACTATGAGATGGAGTTGATTTTCATGAGAGCGTTTATGAAGAGTTTAATCGTTGTCCTCTATGTATCCTTCTTTTTTCTAACCATATTACTGGTCTATAAAGGTTATGAGATTTTTCATAACTAAGTATCGTAATTCTTATAAATAAAGGAGCATCACCTTTTTAGCTCATACCTTTTTGTCAGTATAGAGGCATAGATGCTCCTTCATTTTTCACGCTAATCTTTAAGCAATCAATTTACGACAGACTTTTGCACATTCATTACAGGCTTCAGCACACTTTTTACAATGATCGTGATCATGTTTCGAACATTCGTCGGCACATTTTTCACAGATTTCAACACAGCTTCTAGCAAGAACACTGATATTGCTGCTGTTTCGAGAAATAGCTTGTACTAAAAGACTACAAATTTCAGAACAATCTCTATCTAAACGTATGCACTCTACCATCGAAGAAACATGATGTTCACTCAAACACGCATCAAAACATTCATTACAAGTCACTATACAGTTGTGTAGAACATCTAAGACTTCTTTTTGTCCAGTATTCATTTAAAAAAACCTCCATTTTTCATCTTTTTTATTTGAGTTACACAAAGCCTATTTCCTTAATTTGTGAAGAAAAGATGAAAACAGCTACCTATTTTTTAATCTACTTTCAACTGCCCCATCATTCCGTTCTCTTCATGTTCAAGGATATGGCAATGGTACATAAATACCCCTTTTTCCTTGAAAGTCATCTGAATCTTAACTCGTTCTCCAGGTTTTATGGCGATAGTGTCTTTTAGGCCTGTTTCTTGCTCATTCATTTTCTGTCCGTTTCGCTCTAATACCTTAAATTGGACTCCATGAATGTGGAAAGGATGAGTCATTCCGCCCATCATGTCTTTTTTATTATAGATTTCCCAGACTTCCGTCTCTCCTTTTTTTGCTTTAATATCGATTCTTGTCTCATCAAACTTCTTTCCATTGATTTCAACATTTTTGCCCATTCCGAAGAGAGTTAACTTCTGATTCACTTTAGATGAGGTCTTGAGCAGCTTTTCATTTACACTTTTCGGTGCCAATGCACTTAGGCTCGTTCCTTGTTTCTCCTTCAGCTTGAAGTTAACGACTTTCACTCCATTTGTCTCCAATGCAACCGTCTCACCAATTTTTCTTTTTGAAAAATCTACCAATACCTCTATACGTTCGCCTGGACTTAAATCAATTTTCTTTACGTTTTTCGTTTTTGAGATGTAACCACCATCATCAGCAATTTTTTTGAAGGATGAACCATCAGACAACTTTACTGTATAGTTACGTGCATTAGATCCATTTATCAATCTAACTCTAAGTTGCGAATACTTTACGTTAAAATATGGATTAATCGTCCCGTTTACGAGAAGGGTATCACCTAAAGCCCCGTCTGCTTTTTCTACATCAGCATAGTCAAGAATATTTTTATTTTTAACTTTTCGATCTTGAAGAATTAACGGAATATCATTTTCACCATATTTTTGAGGGAATATTGACTCACTATTTTTTTCATCTTTTACGTACAATAATCCTGCTAACCCCTTGTATACTTGCTCAGCAGTCTTACCCATTGGATGTGGATGAAACCACAATGTCGATTCATTTTGCTTCACTTTAAACTTTACTACCTTCGTCTCACCAGCTTTCACGACCTGATGTGGTCCGCCATCTACGGATGATGGTACAACAAGACCGTGCCAGTGGAATGTAGTCGCTTCTGATAAGCGATTCACCGTACGGATTGTTACCGTCTTTCCTTTTTTCAACTCCACTACAGGACCTAAATAATTTCCGTTATACCCTAGAGTTTTAGTCTTTTCACCATCCCGAAAGAACTGTGTTTCCCCTTTTTTAGCGACAATCGTGTATTGAATGGAATTCTTGGTTTCACGATCGGCTTTTAGCATCTTAGGGATGTTTAATCGTCGCTCTTTTTCTTCAGTCGATTTTAAATCGACACTCGCACCATGTCCCATACCTTCCATAATAGTCTGATTTGTACTAGTGTTTCCTCCATTCATCATAGATCCCATGTGCTGTTTGTTATTTGACATAGTACCTCGGGTAAGAAGTAAATACGAACCGCCCACTATAATCACGAGAGTAAAGATACCGATAGTTGCGATTAACCATGTTTTCTTCACATTGATCATTCCTTTCAACTAATTATTATTTTTAACTTAAAGAATGATTGTGAAAGAAATATGTCTTTCCACCAATGAATTTTATATTTTTTCCAATGTGCTACTTTTCTACGCTCTGCAAACTTTCTGCAAATTTATGTGATAGAGTCTATGGAAAGTATAAAAAAACAGGAGGTAATTTTTATGAAATTAAAGAAAAAGATTTTTATGACAACTATGGCTGCTTCGCTTTCTTTAGCACTTGCTGCGTGCGGAAGCAATAGTGATGATTCTAAATCAACGGGGAGTATGGATAAAAATATGGATGGTATGGATCATTCGACGATGGACATGTCTGGATCAAAAGAGGTCCCAAAAGGGCTACAAGAGGCTAAAAACCCGAAATTTAAGGTTGGCGACATGGCGATGATCAAAGAAGCACACATGGAAGGTATGAAAGGGGCCGAAGCAAAAGTTGTAGGCGCTTATGATACTACTGCTTATAGCATTTCTTATGACCCTACAAATGGTGGGAAACGTGTCACAGATCATAAATGGATTATTCAAGAAGAGATTGCAGATGCCAAGTCATCTCCTTATGAAGTAGGCGATGAAGTAAAAGTAGACGCGGATCATATGAAAGGAATGAAAGATGCTACGGCCACCATCGATTCAGCTAAGCAAACAACAGTGTATATGATTGATTTCGAATCGACTACAGGTGAAAAAGTGACAAATCATAAGTGGGTGACTGAAGACGAACTGTCTGCAGAATGAACGATAGACAAGAGAGGAACGGTTTTTTAACCGTTCCTCTCTTGTCTTCTTTTTCACTTATTCAAGGAACCCACTTATAACCAATTCCCCATACTGTCCGAAAGTGGTCTTCAATAGGAAACTCGAGTTTCCTAAGCTTTTCTCTTAAGTTTCTTACATGAGAATCGACCGTTCGTTCATCCGTCCACTCATTTGCTAACCATAAACTTGAGAGTAGTTCCTCTCTTGAATAGACACGTTCTGGATTTTTTAATAATTTAGCAAGTAATGAAAATTCCTTTGGCGTGACTTTGACTAAATGATTTTCGTAATACAGTTCATGGGCTTCTTCATTTAAGATTAGACCCGACGATTCGATTTTTGACCCTGAGGAAACTGTAGTTCGTCTAAAAATCGATTGAATCCTTGCCTTCAATTCCGCCTCGTCGAACGGTTTCACAATGTAATCATCTGCTCCCAGTTGCAATCCTTTTACGATTTCTTCTTTTCCGTCGAGTGCTGTCAATAAAATGATTGGTACATTCGAAACTTCCCTTATCCTTTGACAGGTCTCAAAACCATCCATTAAAGGCATCATCACATCTAATATGACTAAGTCTGGCTCCTCTACATCAATCATGTTCAATATTTGTCTTCCACTGTTCAGCTTAATACAGGTATAACTGTCTTGCAGATAAAGTTCAATCAGTTCTAACATTCGATTCTCATCATCTACCAAAGCAATGGTTCTCATCCTGGAATCCCCCTCAAGTCAATGACAACCTTCAGCCCGTTTTCTACATTACTAGCTACAATGGTCCCTTTGTGCGCTTCAACAATTTCTTTCGTGATGGCTAAACCGAGTCCAGTACCTCCTGTTTCACGATTTCGTGAAGAATCTACTCGATAAAAACGATCAAAAAGATACGGGAGTGATTTTTCATCCACGCCGCCACCTTCATCTATAACTTCAATAACGTTTTCATCTAGTTTTAAAAATACGCGTTTGTTCGTATCTGTATATTTCAGCGCATTGTCGAGTAAATTCAAGAGAACCTGATCGAATCTAGCTTGATCTATCTCTTTATAGATCGGGGTTTTATTAATTTGAAGAATCAATTTCACTTGTTTCTCCTCAAATTTAAAAATTATTCTTTCACTAATCTGTTTTAAGAAATCATTCATTTCTGTGATCTGAGGATCTATCTGAAAATGTGGTTCTTCCAATCTAGCAAGTTCAAACAAGTCTTCAATCAATTCTTGAAGTCTTTCGGACTCCTCGTAGATAATGTCGCCAAATCTCGATTCGTCTTTTTTGAGAAGTCCTGCATATCCTTTGATATAGGTAATCGGCGTACGCAATTCATGTGTGATCGAAGTCAGAAATTGCTTTCTTGTATTTTGAATATGACGTAAATCAACAGATAACTTAGTGATTGCTCGTGCTAAATCTCCTACTTCATCGCTTCTCTCAGCTTCTCTGATTTTCAGTACCTCGCCTTGACTTAACTTTACCGTCGCCTCTTTCATTGATAGAAGAGGTTTTATAATGATATAACTCAAAAAATAAACACTCACTAATAGAAAAAGGACTAACAAGAATAGAGAGAACACTACTTGTTGTTTCAATTCCCCCATCAAATGCTGTATATACTTTGTTGGCTCCAACATGATTATTTGACCGCCATCTTCAATAGGACTCACTGTCACTAAAAATTTACCCTGTCTCCAATTTCCTTCTACGATTCCTTCCTTTTTTTGAATCCAATCCGGATTCAAAAATCGTTCGGCGTCGTTAGAGGAATCGACGACTTGATTATTTTTGTCTAAAATAATCACATCAGTCATCGCCTTCTCCTCCATTAAAACAACATGTCCAACTGTTTGCTTATCAAAGTTTGTGGAAAGAACATCACGATGACTGTTGCCTCTGTCTTGAAGGCTCTCCAGTTCACTTTCTACTTGTTGATGTTCGAGAATATTGTATACGATAGCAGATGAGAGGATGAAAATCATAAGAATCCCGAAAAAATAAAATAGTGTTATTTTAAAAGAAAGTTTATTCATAAAGTACCTTTCTCATTTAAGATGATTAAATTCAGAAGTAAAACGAAATAGATGTTTAGAAAAGAAAGTATTCTTCATTTAAGCGATACACAAAAGGGCTTTTATCATTTGATTCTTTCAAAAGGACAATTCCTTGAATATTGCTCCACAAATAGTTAGCGAAATCATAATCACTTAAAATAGCCTCGCGAGTAGAATGCGTCATAAAGCATTCTATTCTTGTAATCGTATACATATCCTCCGAATCACGTTGATAATCTAAAGAAAAAGAACCCTTTATGTTAAGCCTTTGAGCAATTATTGCTACGCACTGCTTCAAAACCGAGTTAGAAAACACCTCGTAAGAAAGTACAGTATCTTGGTATCGTTGATACTCTTCTCTCATAAAACAGCAAATCACTTCATCAGATCGATAATCGACATATGCATCAATTTTCCCCAGCTTTACACATTCATACTCCTTCTTTATTTGGTCAAAAGAAAAGGTGAAGGTATTACCTTGAACCGAAAATGAATCATGAAGTATTGCTTTATCCAAGTCAAAGGATGTTATAGATGTTACGTTATTTTCTCTCATTTTTAACTTGTTTTTTGATAGCGTAGATGCTTCTTGTTCGCTCAAAGGAATAATCCAACCGATTTTTTGAGAAGTACAATATGCAATCAGATTACTAATATACCCTTCTTCTGATTCTTTATTGGAAAATGAATCAAAATATTTAAAATCTGGAAGTAGCTTTCGAACCCATCCTTCTTTTGAAGAAATATGAATATCTATACCTGCGGGTTTAAGTTGTTTTATGTTCTCCATTACCTTCCAGTTTTCCTCTACACCCGTTATCAGGACGTTTTTACCAAACATTTATGATTCATCTCCTCTCGAGATAAAAAATAGAGCGTCAGAACCCTCTAAATCCTGTAAAATCGATCAATATTGTCGTTAGTTTCGTTAGACCATCGAAATACAATATGATACCTAATACAATCATAAACCCTCCACCTATTTTCGTAACCTTTGAAGAATATTTCATTAAGTATCTTGACTTCCCCACCAAAAATGACATTAAGAAAAATGGAATGGAGAAACCTAGAACATAAAAGAGCATATATAAAAATCCATTACTAGGATTCGTGGCAATCAAAGCAATAACTCCAGCGAGAATTGGTCCTGTACAAGGAGTCCATCCAGCAGCTGATCCGACTCCGACCAAAAACGTTCCGATGTAGCCACGCTTTCTTTTTCCTAAGTTCAATCTTCGTTCTTTCAGTAAAAATGTTGGGGTCCATAGACCCGTCAGAATAACACCAAATATGAATAAAATAAGTGCACCGCTCATCCGTAGAACATCTTTATACACTATAAAAAAATCAGCCAAGTAGGACGTTGAAAAACCCATCACTAAAAATACGCTCGAAAATCCAAGTAGGAAAACTAATGTATGGGGAACTCCATTCCAGTTCCACTTTTCATTTTCTTTCAACTCTCTAACTGAAACCCCTGTAATGTAAGATAAAAAAACGGGATACAAAGCCAGACAACATGGCGAAATGAAAGATAAAAAACCTGCTCCAAAAGCTAACAAAAAAGATAACTCCATCGAATTCCTCCTGCACTCTGATAATAGATTTATTTTTTAGAAGATATATATATAAAGAAATGTGTTTAATTTTTATCATAAAATCCGTTTGTGAAAAATCTATGTATTTTTTGATTAAATCTCGTGCAAATTTTTGAAATGAATTTGATATACTTTTTTGTAATATAGTGATGCTATACTCCTTTTAACAAATTGTCTGTCACTGTATCTTTACCTTTAAAGGAGTACAACTAATGAAAAACAAGATAATACTTATCGTTTCTAGTGTCTTACTCACAACAACTTTTTCAATGCATAGTCCAAAAGTAGAAGCAAGTAGTGCATATAAAGTAAAAGTGAAGACAGACGATCTTCGTGTTCGGACTGGTCCTTCTCTCAATTACAAAATAGTAGGCGTCGCTAACACTGGCCAGACCTTTTCTTATTTAGGAAAAAAAGGAGCTTGGACCAAAGTACTTTACAAAGGAAACACACGGTATATTTATAGTTCTTATTTGAAGAAGTATAAGAGCCATGTTGCCAAAAAAGCGTCTTATAATGACTCTCTTTTTGCTTCTCCTACTAAAGGAAGATTGACCCAAGGATACGGAAAATCTAATGGCGCTTACGGCTATACATTCCATAATGGCGTTGATTTAGCTGCAGCAAAAGGCACACCCGTATATGCTTCTGCTAGTGGAAAAGTCACTACATCTAAAAACAGTGGTGCATATGGTAAACACGTTATGATTTCACATAGTCTAAAGAATCAAAAATACGTAACCGTTTATGCTCATATGAATAGTCTTTCCGTAAAAAGTGGTCAGACAGTCTCTAAAGGTATGAAGATTGGAACAGTTGGGAATACAGGAAACTCGTTCGGAAATCACTTACACTTCGAGATTCATAAAAACAGTTATAAATACAGCAGTTATTCTGCAGCTAATAGTGTCAACCCAATGAACTATTTGTAACCAAAAGAAAAGATGATGTCCGAGGACATCATCTTTTCTTTTTAAGTTCATTGCTGAGGACGACGACGGAGTGCGAAGAATCCGAGGATCGAAGCGGCTGCGATTCCAAGTAATGACCACAGGATGCCGTTTGATGTCGATGATTGTGATTCAGCCGTTCCACCAAGACCGGTGTTCGGCATACCAGCCGGTGCGCCTTTGAATTTATCCGGGAACTGATCGACGATTGCGGTCGCTGTTCCTTCACCGACACCGTACATATGACCGTAGGCTTCACGGATCGCCGGGTACGTTTTGTCGTAGTCTTTTTCATTGTAGCTGTTGAAGGCCAGTAACAATTGATCAACGTGAACTTTCAGTCCTTCTTCCAAATCTTTTGATTTCAGACGCCCTTCTGTAGCAGCATCAAGGAAGGCGGCTTGTTCAACCCGGTACTCATCCAGTTCTTTTACTGCCATGTCACGCGCTTGATCGTCTTTCGCCCCTGTCGCTTTCACATAGTCAACGAAGTAGCCGATATGACTCGACCAGATTTTCTTGAATTGTTGCGCGGCTTCACTGCCGTAGACCGAGCCGATGGAAGCTGATAGATCTTCTGTATTTTCATTTAATGCACCTGCTGCCGCATCAAAGTCCTTCGCACCGTCGATTCCTTTTTGCATCGCGAGGACGGCCAGTGCCGCATGTTCCGAGAAGTTCCGGTTGAGTCCGGCACGAAGATCAGCGGCCGGTGTATCAACTTTCGTATTTTTGAATTTATCCGGATACTGCGTGACGATCGCGCCGGATAAACCTTCTCCGACCATGTACATATGCTCGATTGCTTTTCGCATATTGCTGTAGGCGGCGTCATAATCACCGGCGACGTAACTATCGAACGATGTCAACAATTGCGTAATATGGACTTTTAATCCGGCTTCCAAATCGGCTGCTTTCAAGCGTCCTTCTGTTGCTTTATCGAGGAAAGCAGCCTGTTCGACGCGGTACTCATCCAGTTCTTTTAATGCTTTTTGTTTAGCATCCTCATCTTTGGCACCCGTTGCTTTGACGTAATCCACGAAGTAGCCGATATGACTCGACCAAATCTTTTTGAACGCTTCGCCGGCTTCATCCCCGTAGACGGATCCGACTGCTGCTGATAAATCATCCGTATTTTGATTTAACGCAGCGGCTGCCTGATCGAAATCTTTTTTACCGTCAATGCCTTTTTGCATGGCGACGACTGCTAAATAGGCATGTTCAGATAATAGTTGATCAAGTGTCGCTCGCAAATCCGATGCGGGAGACGAGACATCTAGAGATACTTTGCCCGAGCTGTGGGACATCTTGCTATGATCTTCATGACCATGGGCACTGACGCCTGCTGCTGGAATCAATAATGCGGCACTAAGTGGGACGGCGAGATACGACTTTTTCATCTTCATTTTATGAACACCCCTTTGTTTTTTTGAACTACACACAGATAACGTAAGCAGTTCACAAATAGTTTTGCTTTTTTGATTTTTTTGTACTAATTTCAATAAAAGATAGTCTTAATTTTTATAATAAAATTTATTGAGCTATAAAATTGAAAATAAAAATAATTTTATTAAACGTATCATCTTGCTTTTTGACTTTTGGTGAAAAATTCGATTCTGCCCTCCACGCATGACCGACTGCAAAACCCACATTACCATTAAAGCCTATTATGAGAATGCTCATCGTTCATTTTCTCCCTTACATGATTTCTATAGCAAATGTTTTTATCCCCGTATGTATGACCTTAACTTACGTTCGTAAAAGTACACTTTTACGAACGTATGAAAATCATCACCTTCCATATCAAAATAACGTCCTAAAAAGTATTAAATCACTTTACGAACGTCCACTTTTTTACACACACTTTTACGAACTGATTTCGGGTATAATGAGTGAAGAAAATCATTTTCGAGGTGAATTATGGAAAATCGTAAATTTGGATACATACGGGTCAGCAGTAAAGATCAAAATGAAGGTCGACAACTAGAGGCCATGAAAAACGTCGGCATCAACGAGCGCGACATTTATCTCGATAAACAAAGTGGAAAGAATTTCGAGCGCGCAAATTATCAGTTACTCAAACGGATCATCCGAAAGGGTGATGTGTTATGCATTCATTCACTCGATCGATTCGGTCGCAATAAAGAAGAGATCCTACAAGAATGGAACGATCTAACCAAAAATATCGAAGCTGACATCATTGTATTAGATATGCCATTACTCGATACTACCCAATACAAAGACAGCATGGGGACATTCATTGCAGATCTAGTATTGCAGATCCTTTCTTGGATGGCTGAGGAAGAAAGGCAACGAATTCGGAAAAGGCAACGGGAAGGCATCGACTTAGCCCTACAAAATGGTGTTCAATTCGGGAGACCCAAGGTTTTAATCTCAGACGAATTCAGGGAAGTCTATCAAAGATGGAAGCGTAAAGAAATAACGGCAGTCAAAGCGATGCACGAAGCCGGAGTCAAAAAAACAAGCTTCTATAAATTAGTAACCGCTCTTGAAAAAGAAGAAAAAGATGCTGTACACATTGAGTGATGATTTCTTGAAGATCCTCTTGGACTGAGACCAGGAGGATTTTTTTGAATTTCACACACGCATTGATCTTATATTAAACGACCGTTAAACAGACATATTCACATTATTACATTTAGTAAAATAAAAAGGGCTTTAAACAGCTTTTTTTATTTTACTCATATTGTTCATTAACTCATCTTTTCATCAATGTCTGTTTTTTGATGGTATAATTGAGTAAAAATACACACGGAGGATTTTTATGAGTAAAATTGGTTACGCTCGCGTTTCAACGTCGGATCAAAATCTAGATCTGCAATTAGATGAACTAGAAAAAGCCGGTTGTACGAAAATTTTTCAAGAAAAAGCATCTAGTGTGAAAAAACGACCAGAGCTCGAAAAATACCTCGACTACTTGCGCGAAGGTGATACTCTAGTTGTTTGGAAGCTTGATCGATTAGGTCGGACTACGAAAAAACTGCTTGAACTAATTGACGATTTAAGGGATCGCGGAATTAATCTTCAAATACTCACGTTAGGTGTAGATACTTCCACTGCAGCTGGACGGCTATTCTTCACTATGATGGCTGGATTAGCTGAAATGGAACGAGAGTTGATTCGAGAGCGCACAAAAGCAGGATTGCAAGCAGCTAGAAGTCGTGGGCGTCTAGGCGGACGCAATCCTGTTAATCAAGATATATTAGATCGTGCTTTTAGGGGTACAACCAACATTTCGGAAATTTTGTACGCTAAGCAAATTTCGACATGAAAAAAGCCGATTTTTCCTACGTTAAGGAATCATCAGCTTGATATTAAAAGATGGTTATCCTGCACAACAAGATAGTTTGGATACATCTTTGTCAAACGTTAGAGCAGCCAGCTTCAGTCCTTCTGCCATTGTCAAATATGGTGCAAGGGTTTCGCGAAGATCCTCTACGGTTAAACCGAATTTGACAGCTAATGTCGCTGCATAAATCACGTCTCCTGCGTTTTCTGCCACCACATGAGCCCCTAATATTTTCAACGTTTTCGCGTCCGCAACCAGTTTAAACACGCCTGTTGTTTCCCTATTAACCAGTGCTCTTGGAACGGCATCTAACGGCAAGACGGATGTTTTCACTTCATATCCTTTCTCTTTTGCCTGTTGCTCCGTTAAACCAACTGTTGCAATTGCTGGAGCTGTAAATGTAACCCCCGGAACCACTTCTAAATTCAGCTTTTTGTTCAGTCCACCGATAGCATTTCCTGCCGCAACTCCACCTTGATAAGCTGCTACATATACAAATTGAGGACCAAGCGTGACATCTCCTGCTGCATAGATGCGTGAATTCGTTGTTTTTGAATACTCATCGATTACGATTTCACCACGGGGGCCTACTTCAACGCCTGCATCCTGTAAATTCAAGGTTGCCGTGTTTGGTGTTCTTCCTGTGGCAACCAGTAATTGATCTGCCTCAATCATTCGCTTCTTGCCATTTACCTCAACATGGACCTTTTTAATGTCTCCATCTTGTTCGATTCGTTCAAAAGATGCTCCCGTCACTAAGTTGACCCCTTGTTCTGTCAAGGCTTGCGTGATTGCTTCTGAAACCTCAGGATCGTATTCCTTTAATAAACGCGGGCTTCTTTGCATCAATGTGACTTCTGAACCTAGATTATGGAAGAGTTGTCCCAATTCCATCCCGATATAGCCAGAACCGATGACCGTAAGACGCTTAGGCACCTTCTTTAATTCAAGTAGAGTTGTGCTTGTTAAATAATCGACTTCATCCATTCCAGGAATGTTTGGCACTGCTGGTGAAGCACCTGTCGCGATTAAGAATCGTTTGGCTGACAACTGCATGCCATTGACTTCAACGGTTTTTTCATCTACGAATTTCGCTTCACCTTTGATTAATTCAAAGCCGTAGTCATCAATCAAATCCACATATTTTGAGTTTCGAAGATCCGTCACCAGTTCATTTTTCTGCTTGATCAATGGTGCCAAATCAACGTCGCCAGCTGACGTGTGCAATCCGATGAATGGATTATTTTTTGCCAGATGATTGATTTCGCCAGCCCGAAGCAAAGTCTTTGAAGGAACACAGCCGATGTTCACGCATGTTCCACCAACCGTACCACGTTCAATGATTGCCACTTTTGCTCCGTATTTCACGGCTTCGATGGCAGATGAAAAGGCAGCCCCACCAGAACCGATGATGATGTAGTCATAATCACCTTCATCACCTAACTGCATCATTTCTTGCGATTGTACTTCTTCTGCTTTGCCTGGTTGATATTTCGCTTCAGCAATCGCTTTTTTCGCTGTTTCAACCTCTAAGCCATTTGGTAGCTCAAATACAGCTTCGCCACGACGAAAATCTACTTCAATCCCTCCTGCACCCATGTTTTCAAGAGCAACAGCTACATGCTCTTCACAACCCGTACAAGTCATCCCTTGAACGTTCACTCGATATTTTTTCATGTTAACTCCCTCCTTTTATTCGACTCCAAGCCCGAAATCCGAAACTGCCGTCTTAATTGCCTGTAAATCCGTTTTCTTATCATCAAAGGAAACCGTTACTTCGCCCTTGCTTCCACTGACTTTAATGGCTGTTTTGCTAACGCCATCTACCTGTTCCAGGACGCTTTCTACAACAGACGGCGGACAACAATCCATCCCCAAAACCGTGAATGTCCCCGTTTTAGATGTTTCAATGGTAGCTTTTGCTTCCTGCTTAGCATCCATAGTATTTTGTGCTTTTTTTTCGTTACTACACGCACTAACCACCAGCAGAAGGGATAATGCCATCATAATCCTGATTATCTGTACTCTCATTTATAGCACCCCAATCTTTATAGTCAACTTTCAACTAGAAATAAAAAAAGAAACATGCCGAAAACGAAAAACGTCGTAATCCATAAGCCAATGACAGAACTTTTACTTTTGCCCTTTCTCCCATAAACCATGTAAAACGAGTAAGCAAGAAGGATAATGGTAACGATGCTGAACAATAACCGATACTTTAGTGAATAGAAGGCTAATGCTCCTGCAAATCCAGTTAGTCCAAGAGGAATGAAAATCAGTGGACCTAGGCAGCATGCAGCCATAACAAAAGCTGAAAATACAGTAGCTACTTGCGACACTTTTTCCTTCATGATTTAAACCTCTCCATACTGCAACAATCATGCGTTTTTGTTTCCTTTTTTATTTCCTTTTTTGTTTCTGGGTCAAGTTTTCTCCAGCCCTTGAAAAGAGCAAAGACAAATAACAGACCCATCACGATGAAAATAACATCTTTAAAGTCCGTGAAGTATGAACCCAGTGCCGTTCCTGCAACCAACGGAAGCAGTAAAAACAGATGACACGGGCATGTGATTAGTGCGACAAGAAACCAGCCTGAACTTTTTATTGTGTTTTTCATCCTGTTTCACCTCTTATTTCTTCATCAATGTTTCAATAATGGGGCATTCGTAAATATCTTTGTTTTCAGGACATCTTTCTTTAAGATCCATCAGCATTTGTTCAATTCTTTTGAGATCTTGAATTTTATGCTGGATGTCTTCTATCTTAAGAACGGTGAAATCATACATATCACGGCACTTTGCTTCATCGCGATCGACGACCCCTAGCAATTTGTCAATTTCATTTAAGCTAAATCCTAATTCCTGCATCCGTTTTATGAAATTCAACCGATCGACCGTTTGTTGTGAATACATTCGGTATCCTTTTTCGGTACGATCAGGCTCTGGAATTAAGCCTAAACGCTCATAATATCTAATGGTCTCTTTGTTAACGTTACACTTCTCAGCGATATCCCCGACTCGAAAATGCAATTTACTTCACCTCACATATAATATAAACCCTGTACCATAGTACAGGGTCAATATATTTTTTACTACCTTCAATTAAATGATTCCAATACCGAAATCGACCGTTTATGGTACTGATAAATATTTTAAAAAAAACAACCTATTTCTATTAATCTATAGAACCAAAACTCATTCCCAAAATCAAAGTAACATTTTTAATATCTAATGCCGTTTTTGGTGCTAATATAAGGTTATAAATTACTTTTGCAGGTGATGAATGATGATATTTGGTTATACACGTGTAAGTACGGAGGAGCAAAACTTGGATATGCAAGTTGATGCCCTTACAAAATTTGGAGTGGAAAAAATTTATAAAGAGAAATTGACCGAAACTAGAAAAGATAGACCCCAACTAGAAGAACTCCTTAAAGTCTTACGCAGTGGTGACAAAATTGTTGTATATAAACTGGATCGTATTTCACGTTCTACAAAAAATCTAATTGAACTTAGTGAATCATTCAATGATATGGGCGTAGATTTTGTCTCTATTAATGACAGTATTGATACTTCAACTGCAATGGGGAAGTTTTTCTTTCGTACAATGGCAAATATTGCAGAGTTAGAACGAGATATTATTAGCGAAAGGACAAAGTCAGGGCTTCAAGCAGCAAGATCCAGAGGAAGGAAAGGTGGCAGACCATCGAAGAAAAAGGACAAAGTTGAAATGGCAATTAAAATGTATAAGAGCAAGGATTATACAATCAACCAAATTACAGAAGCAACAGGAATTAGCAAAACCTCACTGTATAGATACTTAGACAAAGTAAATTAGGCTCATACCAAAATTATTAATAAGGATTGATTTAACTTGAGTGTGAAAGAACTGCTGACACAAGAACAGCGCAAGGAAATTTTAAATCTTAATAATTTATCAGAATTTGAATTTACTTCTTATTACAATCTATCTGACTATGATATTGATGTTATAAATCGTCATAGAAGAGATCATAATCGCTTAGGGTTCGCACTCCAATTATGCATTCTTAGAAACCCCGGTTGTTCTTTAATTAATATGTTAGAAATACCCGAAAACCTTATTAAATATATCGCTAATCAAATTAATGTAGATCCAGAGGTTTTCTCTTCATATGCTCAACGTGATACAACTAGACGTGAGCATTTAGAAGAAATACGTCAAGTATATGGATATAGAAACTTTAATAACAGTGATTATCGTACGATTTCTAATGTTCTTTTAAAAGCCGCATTGGAAAATGGGAATTCAATGTATCTAGTACGCACAGCAATTGATTTATTAAGAAAGGAAAAAATAATTCTTCCTGCCATACCAACAATCGAAAGGATGGTTTGGATAGCAAGAACGCGTGCAGAGAAAAAAATATATGCCATACTAACAAGTAATCTTTCCGAAAGACATAAGCGTGAACTAGAAAAGTTAATCGATTTAACGGTAAATAATAATAAAACCCAATTAGCTTGGCTTCGGGAAATTCCCGGACAGTCGTCACCAGATTCTTTCATAAAAGTCATAAAAAGATTAAAGTACATTAAAGAAATGAATATTGCAGCCAATACGGCATTAATACACCCCAATAGACTTTTACAATTGGCACGAATTGGGGCAAGATATGAACCCCATTCTTTTAGAAGATTTAACGAAGATAAAAGATATGCATTATTAGTCGCTCACTTAATCACTCTCTCCCAAGACTTAACTGACCATGCCATTGAAATTCATGATAGACAAATGATGGTGTTACAAGCAAAAGGCAGAAAAACACAAGAAGAGATGCAAAAACAAAATGGAAAGTCAGTAAATGAAAAAGTTGTGCATTACGCAGATATAGGAACGGCTTTAATTAAAGCCAAAGAGGAAGGTATTGATCCCTATGTGGCACTAGAGCAAGTAATGCCGTGGGATAAAATTGTAGAATCGATTGAGGAAGCTAAATTATTATCAAGACCAATGGATTATGATTACCTTGATTTAATAAAAACTCGATATAACTATTTAAGGAAATATACTCCGAGCTTGTTGGATTCTTTAGTGTTCAAATCTACTAAATCAGCAGAGCCGTTATTAAAAGCATTAGATACCATACGCGAATTAAATGATTCTGGAAAAAGGAAAATCCCTGATGGCTCACCTTTGAGTTTTGTTCCTAAACGTTGGCAAAAACATGTTTTTGATGATGAAGGTAACATTAACCGTCAATATTATGAAATGGCTGCCTTAACAGAACTCAAAAACTCTATCCGTTCTGGTGATGTTTGGGTTGAAGGTAGTCGATTACATAAGGATTTTGAAGAATATTTAGTGTCAAAAGATGATTGGGGAAAAGCAAAGACTAAAGGGACTAATATAGCTGTTAATATAAGTTTTGAACAGTATATACAGGAAAGATGCGAAACTTTAAATACTAAACTTCAATCGATTTCTAAAAATATTGATAAAGTTGAAAGTATCAACATTGAAAAACAAAGGATACATATTGAGAGACTTCAAGCTGATACTCCTGAAGAAGCTAGAAATTTCAGCTTATCGCTTTATAATATGCTTCCTAGAGTTAAACTTACTGATTTATTAATGGAGGTAGCTGAATGGACTGGATTTGACGAATCATTTGTTCACGCTTCTTCAAATCAACCGCCTAAAGGTGAGGAAAAGTCTATTGTGATGGCTTCAATAATGGCAATGGGGACAAATATTGGATTAACTAAAATGGCAGAAGCAACTCCTGATATTTCATATCGCCAGATGGCCAATGTTATGCAATGGAGATTACATGAAGATGCGATGACTCGCGCACAAGCTACACTGGTAAATTATCAGCACCGTATATCATTAACTTCATATTGGGGAGATGGGACAACATCATCTTCTGATGGTATGCGTGTTCCTGTCGGTGTATCATCGTTACATGCAGATTCAAATCCGCATTACGGAACTGGGAAAGGTACGACCATTTATCGTTTTACAAGTGATCAGTTTTCTTCCTTTTATGCAAAAGTTATTAATACAAATGCAAGGGATGCCGTACATGTGATAGATGGATTATTACATCATGAATCTGACCTTTCAATTGAAGAGCATTACACTGATACAGCTGGTTACACGGATCAAGTTTTCGGATTAAGTCATTTGTTAGGGTTTCGTTTTGCACCAAGACTAAGAGATATAAGTGACGCTAAATTATATACCATTTCTTCTCCTAATAATTTTTCAAACATAAAAGGCATACTTCGAGGAAAGATTAACACAAACGTTATTAAAGAGAATTTTGATGATGTATTAAGGCTGGCACATTCAATTCGAGAAGGAAGAGTTTCTGGATCATTAATCATGGGGAAATTAGGTTCATATGCAAGACAAAATAAAATAGCTACAGCTCTTAGAGAGATTGGGAGAATTGAAAAAAACAATCTTTATTCTTGACTATATAACTAATGAAACATTAAGAAGAAGGATACATCGTGGGTTAAATAAAGGAGAAGCCATGAATGGATTGGCTAGAGCTTTATTTTTTGGTAAACGTGGAGAATTTAGAGAGCGTGGCATACAAGATCAACTACAAAGAGCCAGTGCGTTAAATATATTGATCAATGCAATTAGCGTATGGAATACTGTGTATTTAAGTGAAGTAACAAAAGAATTTAAGAAAAATAATGTCCTAAAAGAAGAATTACTTCCACACATTTCACCTTTAGGATGGGAACATATTAATTTTCTTGGAGAATATAAATTTGATTCAAATAGATTACCAGCTAATTCGCTAAGGCCCTTAAATAAAAACTAATCCATAACATAAGCCAAATCCCTTAGCGTACAGGTATTTGGCTTTTTTCGTGTCGAATTTTGCTTACCGTACAAAATTTCCGAAATGTTGGCTGTACCCCTTTTATGATGTATGAAGCGAATATGACTGTTGAAGACATCACTCGTACTTTGAATATCTCACGTGCCACATTCTATAAATATAAAAAACAAGCAGAACAACGTAAATGAAGTTCTGCTTGTTTTGGTTAATGACTCTGTTCAAGTTTCTTCATCATATACTCAGAGATCATCCCCATTGATTCAATCGCTGCAGTCGCTTCATGATCTGCTATTGACGGAAGAAACGGTCTTCCATGACCAGTCCCTTCTCGATTTCTTAAATTATTTATCGAACAGCCTAGTTCATAGAAAGAAGACTCCATTCTTTCCACATGAGAAAATTCTCCTTTATCCGCTGGTGTAGTCATACCCAAACAATTGAAAGCCAGACCTAAAAGGGTAGGAAAATGCTTTTGCTTGTATGTTCCCATCTTTTTTAAAATCACGTGATAAGAGACTGCTTCTAATAAATCTTTACTTGTTCCAACAAGCAAAGCAGCATCCATAGACCTTTTTTTGGCACGACGTATATATTTAAGTAATGCTTCTTCATATTGGGGTACCACCAACAGTTTGACATAAAACCCACGCTAAGCAAATTTCGACATAAAATAAGCCTATGATTCCTACGCTAAGAAATCATAGGCCTATTAGTAACTATTATAGTAGTTTTATTATCTGTATAATTCCAGACATATTTCCATTTGATTATTCATGCAATCAATCCAAACATGCTGGTACTTACCATTTTTAGGGTTCCTTTGTGGTAACTCCTCAGTTTTTTCTATTTCACCTGTGTTGCAAATTAATCTAATAGGGCTTCATAAGCTGCACTCTGTATTAGTAACAGGATATGATATGACCAATGCTATATTTACTTTAGTGATCCACTAGCAAACACAAAGAATAAAAAGGCCAAAATAGCAGACTTTGAAGCTGCATGGGTGCAACTGGGTAGACAAGCAATTACTTATATCCAATAGTTAGTTGGTTAAGGTAGGTTCCGTTATTTGTAAATAAGAAAAACAAAAGTCCCAACTGTTATGATATGCTCCCCTCTAAGTAGACAGATTAAAACAAAAATCTGTTTGCCTAGGGGGGGGAGCTTTTCTATGTCTTATAAACGTTATTCTCTTGAGTTTAAAACTGACGTTTTACTAGCCTATGAAAAGAGAGAGTGCACTGTAAAAGAGCTCTGCACATACTTCAATATTAACGAGGATTCATTAAGTGAGTGGATGAAGCTTTATGAGAAGTACGGTATAGAAGGGTTACAACGTTCGACCACATGGAAGCCATATTCAAAAGCGTTAAAAGAAGCAGCTGTAAATGACTATCTCTCAGGGGAATATTCTCAAAGGGATCTTGTTGAAAAATATGAAATCTCAAGTAGAAGTGTCCTTCAAAGGTGGATCAACCATTATACTAGTCATAGAGAGTTAAAAGATACTTCAAAAGGAAGGACGAGCTCTATGGCTAAAGGAAGGAAGAAAAACAACTTGGGATGAACGCATACAAATTGTACTTGAATGTCTGAAGAACGGAAAAGATTATCAAAAAGCAGCTTCTACTCATCAGGTTTCTTATCAACAGGTCTATCAATGGGTGAAGAAGTACGAAGATGGTGGAGATGAAGCACTGAAGGATAAGCGTGGGCACAAGAAAGAGGAAGATCAACTCACGCCAGAAGATAAAGCGAATCTTAGAATGAAAGCGTTAGAAAGAGAAAATGATCGATTACGTGCAGAGCTTTTATTCATAAAAAAGTTAGAAGAGATCGAAAGGAGGCGAAAATAAGTCAGATCCGATTTGAGGATAAGTATCTTGCGATTCAAGCGCTTCACCAGGAAAAAGGGTTAAGCATTTCCCTGCTTTGTGACATTGCCGGTATTGCACGATCTGCCTACTATAAATGGCTTAATCGTACCCCTTCGTTCAGAGAAAGACTGAACCAGAAAATCACTGAAGAGATCAAAGCGCTCTATCAAAAAGTAGAGGGCATATTTGGTTATCGTCAGATGACCCTTCATATGAATAGAACGTTTGAAGAGACATTAAATCACAAGAGAATCTATCGGTTGATGAAACTGGCTGGCTTACGCTCTGTCATTCGTGTCAAAAAAAAGCGATATAAACCCTCTGCCCCTCAACATGTGGCAGAGAACGTATTAAACCGTGAATTCACAGCTGAAAAGCCGAATGAGAAATGGGTAACGGATGTGACAGAATTTAAATATGGCCTATCTAAGAAGGCCTATCTCAGTGATCTTTATGACGGATCCATTATTAGCTATGTGCTGGGACACTCTAATAATAATCAACTGGTATTTAAAACGCTTGACCAGGCAATCGTACGATTGCATCAAGAACACCCACTGATTCATAGTGATCGTGGATTCCAATACACCTCTAAGGCGTTCAAGCGTAAATTAGAGGCGGCAGGAATGGCTCAAAGTATGTCACGGGTTGGTCGCTGTATTGATAATGGACCATTGGAATCTTTTTTCGGCACGTTAAAATGTGAAAAGTATTATTTACATAAGTATCAGACCTTTGAAGAACTTAACATTGCCATAAATGAGTACATCTATTTTTATAATCACGAAAGATACCAAAAACGATTAAACGGCCTCAGCCCTAAAGAATATAGAGCGAAAGCCGCTTAAATCACTTTTATTATTTCCACTGTCTACTTGACGGGGGGCAGTTCAGATTATTTTTTAATAATTTATTAAACTCAAAAGGGCACTGAAAGTTTCGTTCTCCACCATGATATAGATTCCTAAACCAATAAAGACAATGGGTATAATCCATCTACCGTAATTCTCTAAGGTTTCAGAGACATGTTTAAAAGCTGCCAAACGATATCCAATAAAACACCAAATCGCAACCATAATAAAGAAAGTAATAACCGTTACTGCTAGTTGGTTCATGGTTAAAGTAGAGAAGAAAGGAACATATATTCCAATGTTATCTCCGCCATTAGCAAATGTTATAAATGCTACACTTAAAAAGACACTATTATACTTTCCAGAATTTAAACTTGAAAGAATTGCATTTTCATCCTCATCTTCTCCCTTTATAAACAACATAATCCCTAAATAGATTGGGATTAGTCCAAGTAATCCTACCCATTTCTCTGGAATTAACATAACTCCAAAAGTTCCTAAGAGACTAACTACTACTAACAAGGTAAAACCTAGATATTGTCCAATAATTATATCCTTAGGGGATATATGCTTATTCTCTGTCTGGTTACCTTTTAAACCTTCACTCGTTTTCACCTGTGCTTTTGCCTGTGAAAATAGCAGCATCAAAACAAAAATATCATCAATATTGGTAACTATAAATGCCCCTATTGCAGAAATAACGTTCAAAATTAAAGTCAATTACATCAACTCACTAACTGATTTTTTATTATATTTAGAAGTTATACTAATAATGAGTCCTTTTTAAAAAAGGAATTTCCATCTGTCTGGAAGAGTCCTTTTTAGCACTTTTTCCTTTATTCTTTCACTCTCATTAGTCGCAAACCATTTAGAGCTACCAGGAGGGTTGCGCCCATATCAGAAAGGATGGCAATCCAGAGCGTTAACCAACCTGGGATAACCAATAGTAAGGCAATTAATTTAATAGCAATTGCAAAAGTAATGTTAGCTTTGATGATATTAAGAGTTTTCCGGCTAAGTTTTACAGTGAATGGAAGTTTTCTTAAATCGTCTCCCATTAGAGCGACGTCTGCAGTTTCTAAGGCTGTGTCTGTACCAACTCCACCCATTGCAATCCCAACTGTTGAGGCCGCCAATGCAGGTGCATCATTGACCCCATCTCCTACCATTGCTACGTTGCCATACTCGGATCTCAACTGTTTAATAAAGTCTAATTTGTCCTGTGGCATTAATTCTGCCTCTATATCAGATACTCCAACCTGCCCTCCGATAGCATTCGCAGTGCCTTTGTTATCACCAGTAAGCATAATTGTTTTTTTGATTCCAAGTTGATGTAACTTTTGAAGAATTTCCTTACTTGACTCACGAACTTCATCAGCAACTGCAATAACTGCAAGTATTTCTTTTTCGGTTCCAATAATCATGGCTGTCTTACCTTGATTTTGAAGAGTAGTAACATTTTGCTCTAAGTCTTTATCGAAATCATTAGTCAATAATTCCTTAAAGAGTTTCGGGCTACCGATGTAATAAGTCGTCCCGTTTACGATACCCTTTATACCCTTTCCTGTGATAGAAGAGAAATCCTCTACCTGTACGTCAGAATAAGTAATGTTTTCTTCTTCTGCTTTTTTCATGATGGCTGAAGCAAGAGGATGCTGAGAACGATACTCCAATGCAGTAATAATGGATAGTAATTCTTTTTCATTTATCTGTTTGTTCAACACATTATAATCAGTTACAGCTGGGACCCCTTTTGTTAATGTTCCTGTTTTATCGAATGCAATAGCCTTTAAGGCGCCCATTTCTTCTAAATACACTCCGCCTTTTACAAGGACCCCTTTTTTCGCAGCATTTCCAATCGCTGAAACAATAGAAATAGGAGTCGATATAACCAACGCACAAGGACAACCAACAACAAGAACAGCTAATCCTTGATAAATCCATGTTTCCCAACTGCCATCAAAGAATAATGGAGGGACTATAGCAACTAATGCTGCAATGATCATAATAATCGGTGTGTAATATTTTGCGAATTTATCAACAAATGCTTGCGAAGGAGCACGTTCCCCTTGTGCTTCCTCTACAAGATGAATAATTTTAGAAATTGTTGTATCTTCTACAAGTTTCGTTATTTCTACTTCAAGTAATCCTTCTTCATTTAAGGTACCTGCAAATACTTCATTATCAACCGTTTTCTCGACAGGGACTGATTCACCTGTAATAGCTGCTTGGTTAACGGCAGAGTACCCACTTACAACTACACCATCCATCGCAATCTTTTGACCAGGTTTTACAATCATGATATCCCCAACAGCAATATCATCAACATGAATCATTATTTCTTGTCCATTACGTCTAACAAGTGCCTCTTTAGGAGCGATATCCATTAATGAACGAATCGATTGTCTTGCTCTATCCATAGAGAATCGCTCAAGTGCTTCACTGATTGCAAAGAGAATAACAACAATGGCAACTTCTGCCCATTCTCCAATAATAGCACCACCTATAACAGCCACTGTCATAAGGGTTTTCATATCAAATTCAAAACGTAGTAAGTTTTGCAAACCAACTTTAAAAAGTGATAATCCTCCGATAAACATGGATGCTAAAAACAATAAGGTAGTAACAATGTTCTCTTCTCCATTCACATACGAGGAAAGATAACCAAAGGCAATCAATAAGGAAGCATAAAGTAGAGTACTATGCTTTTTATAAAACGGCACTTTATCTTCTTTCGTATCTTCTTTTACCTCTTGTGATGCTTGGCGAGCAGATTTTTCAGGTGTCACTTTGAGATTCTCAAATGCACCTGCTTTTTCTAGTTCTTCTATCGTTGCATTACCATAAACAGCAATTTTAGATGCACCAAAATTTACTTTTGCATCCTCAACTCCAGATAGCTGTTTTACATTTTTTTCGAATTTACCCGCGCAGTTTGCGCAAGTAAAACCTTGTACACGATAGGCCTTCATTTCTTGTTCAGATGTTATTGCCTTTTGATCAGACATTGACATTCACTTCTTTCTTATGTTCTAGTACAATCATCATTATTTGTCTAATATGTTCATCGTCTAACGAATAAAACGCTAGTTTTCCTTCTTTTCTATATCTTACAATCCCCTGCTTATGAAGGGTCCTTAAATGATGAGAAGCATTTGCCACCGTAATACCAATAATATTTGCTATATCACACACACATAACTCTTCATCTTGACACAAAGCATAGGTAATCTTTGCCCTATTTTCATCCGCAATTGCTTTTAACATTTGGGCAACACTAACAATATCGATTGTTTTTAAATCACCTTGTATTCGATTGACCTTTTCCTCGTCATAACAAAAAATTTCACAAGTATCTTTCTTATTCACATTATCACCCCATTGATATTCAAGTGTTCACTTGAATATAGTATATACCTTCCCTTGGTTAATATTCAAGTGAATATTTGAATGAAAAACATAAAATGATTTTTCTAATAGTAATTCCCGTTAACGAATGTTTAAGGGAAAAACTTTACCTATCTATAGTACACATGATTTTTGGCGTTTTCTAATCCCTAAACCCTTCCCATATTCATCTTCCCTAAAATTTACTTATAATCCAAATTAGGGAACAATTATTCTTGGGGAGGGAATTTAATGGGAAAAGTTTTTGGATATGCTCGTGTTTCTACTCAAGATCAAATTTTAGATCTTCAAATTGATGCTTTAGAAAAAGCAGGCGCAGCTGTTATTTACAAAGAGAAAATAACTGGAACGAGAAAAGAACGTCCAGAATTAGAACAACTCCTAAAGGCTATAAGTAAAGGTGATTCTGTGGTCGTTTATAAGTTGGATCGTATCTCAAGGTCTACAAAACATCTAATTGAATTGGTTGAAACCTTTGAAGAAAAAGAGGTCAATTTTATTTCCATACAGGATAATATTGATACATCAACAGCTATGGGACGTTTTTTCTTCCGAACAATGGCGAATATTGCTGAACTAGAACGAGATATTATCAGTGAGCGTACAAAATCAGGATTACAATCTGCAAGAATGAGAGGCCGAAATGGGGGGAGACCTTCCAAAGACCCCAAGTTGGTGGAACGTGCTTTAAAACTACATTCATCTAAACAATATAGCATCAAAGAAATTACGGATATGACGGGTGTTAGTAAATCAGTGTTGTATCGAGCTTTAGAAAAAAATTAAACCTTCGGGTTGGATTAGGGGGATTTTCCTGTGTATCTAAGAGCAAGAGAACTACTTACACCTGATCAAAGAAAGGATTTTTTGTTAATCCCGTCTACTTTAATTAATTGGGAATTAGCGTATTACTATACCCTTACACAAGATGATATTGAGGTAATAAGACGTAGAAGAAGAGATCATAATCGATTGGGATTCGCTATTCAAATTTGTCTTTTTCGTTACCCTGGTTGGTCTCTTTCAGATATCAAGAATGTTCCTGATAAGGTGATAAACTATGTTGCTAATCAGTTACAAGTAGATGCAAGTGAATTTAAGCTATATTCTGAACGAGAGCAAACGAAACATGAACATATGGAGGAAATACGAAATTATTATGGTTTTTCTAATTTTTCAGCACAGTCATATCGGATTATTTCACAGGCATTACTCCCCCATGCAATTAAAAATTCAAATGCACTGTTCCTAATAAGGATGACTTTAGAAGAAATGCAAAAACGAAAAATCATTCTGCCTGCTATGACAACGATTGAAAGATTAGTATGGGAAACAAGGCGAAGGGCAGAGGAGAAAGTATATAATTCACTCTATAAACCGTTATCTCCATGGCAAAAACAACAATTGGAGAAATTAATTGATACCCCTTCCGATAAATCCAAAACTAAGCTTGGATGGCTAAGGGAAATACCAGGTCAGTCATCACCAGATGCTTTTTTAAAAGTAATTGAGAGATTAGAATATGTTCGTTTATTAAATCTTTCAACAGAGTCCGAAAATATTCACTCGAATAGGCTGCTTCAGCTTGCTAGGCTAGGCGCCCGATATCACCCTCATTCCTTTCGGAGGTTTAATGAGAATAAAAGGTACGCTATTCTTGTAGCTCACCTTTTAACTCTTAGTCAAGATCTAATCGATCAAGCTATCGAAATTCATGACCGCCAAATTATGATCTTACAGTCAAAGGGTAGAAAAGCACAAGAAGAACTGCAAAAGCAAAATGGAAAATCTATCAATGAAAAAGTACTGCACTTTGCGGATATTGGTGAAGCTTTAGTAAAAGCACGAAATGAAGAGCTAGATCCATTTGAAGTATTAGAGAAAATAATGCCTTGGGAAAGGATTGTTGATTCTATAGAAGAAGCAAAACGTTTAGCTCGTCCTATGGACTACGATTACTTAGATTTGTTGGTCACCCGGTTTAGTTACCTTAGAAAGTATACACCGGTACTTCTCAGTAAATTGGAGTTCCGTACGACTCAGGGTTCTGAGCCTTTATTGCGCGCTCTAAATGTCTTGCGTGAAATTAACAATAATAAGAAACGCCATATTCCCGAAGGCGCGCCATTGGATTTTGTGCCAAAGAGATGGCAGAAACATGTCTATGATGAAGATGGAAATATTAATCGAAAGTATTATGAATTAGCAGCATTAACCGAATTAAAAAACCATATCCGTTCAGGAGATATATGGGTTGCTGGAAGCAGGTTACATAAGGATTTTGAAGAATACTTAGTCACTAAAGATAATTGGGATGAAACTAAGAATACAGGCAATAGATTAGCTGTTGGTATGTCCGCTCAAGAATATATAATTGAGAGAAATACTGCTTTAAATGAAAGATTAGATTATATATTGGAAAACATAGATTCTCTTGAGGGAATAAGTATTGACAAGTCAAGGATACGACTTGACCGTTTAGAGAAAGATACACCGGAAGATGCCAAATCTCTCTAAGTAGTATTAGAACAATCAATATTATTTCTAGTACCGTAGTTCTGATAAAGAGACCCGCCAACCACCGTATCTATAAATGTATACGGATTGAGCCCATTACTTTTGATTATGTTGGGGAACTGAATAACGTTGTTATAACTTATTATCTTGATCGTTGTACAAGCTGCACGACCTCTTCCTTCAACCGTCTTCTCGATCAAGCATTCTTGAATCAAGAGTTCAATTACTCGTTTAAATGTCGCGTATGAGAGCGTTTTAGATCTGTCTACTGAAGAACAGATCATCTTCGCAATGTCACGCTGTGCACCACAAAGAACCCCTCCATTTTCTCTTAAAATAGATAGGACGTCTTCTTTCCACTCTTCTAAATGACTATATGTACGCTCTTCTCGCGGCTTTGCACCTTCCCAAAGTTGATATTTAAACTCCATTCCAGACAATGTCTCAATCCAGTACGCAGAAGGACCTAGTGGTGCGCCTTCTTTAAAGGCACTCTTAACCTTTCGCTTAACATCAAGCTGACGCATAGCCGGTGTATTTCGTTCATTCCAAGCATACAAATAGATTTGCGTATCTTCTTCTGAGTATCCTGTCGCTTTGAAAGCTAATGCCAAGGTATAGCATGTGTTATCACGTCGTCCTTGCTCAACACCTTGAAGGAGGGACTGGATCGCAGGATGTTGCATCATGTCTTGCTTACGTACCATGACTTTTCGTTGATGTAATAGCTCTTCATTGCGCTCCGAATACCAATTACAAAGCGCGTCAAAAGAAACACGCTCTGCAGACCGATGTACAGTGTTTTGAGGCGTCGGTAAACGGAACCACCGTTCAGCACCTACAGCCTGTAGATCACCTGACAGCTCTTCAGCAATCGCTTGTTGAATCCGTTTGTAATGTTCTACGACTTTTGGAAATGCACGACGTGGCTCCGCCAGGTACCAGTACACATGGAAGCCACCTGATGGCGTTTGGACAATCAAAGAAGGAGTCGGAAGACCTGCTGTTGTGACCATTTCCATCACATCCGGATAGATCATGCCAGCGTTCTTGGCAATCTTGACGTCAATATCAATGACAAGTGCATTTAGCCAGCGCAACGTTCCCGCATGACGCTGATCGTTACGATAGAATGTATTCGGTGTGAAGTACGTTGCTGAAGCTTGTGCTTGAAACAATGAGCTGTATGTACGGACTGCTTTTGGCTGCGCGAAGTCGTTGCAAACAAAGACCCAACCTAAATGGTTGCTTGGACCGCTTTGTTCTTTTTGAGACGCGCGCTTTGGTGCTTCCGTTAACTGATCACGATACAACTGACGTAAAGACTCCATTCGTCTTCCTCCTTTCTGATTGATCTATGATTTAGTTTTATGTCGAAAAAGAATTGTCTCTAAAATTGCGTCATGCTACACTGAAGTTAATTTCAGTGCATAAGAAAGAGCCCTCAATGAAGCGTGAATTTTTTCACGTCGTAAAGAGTTATTTTTTGATTCTTTTTTCTGTGCTGCTCGCGATGTTTAATCGATGCACTCCTGACTGGCGGGTCAGTTGCATCAAGGATCTGATAACCTTTGTTATCAGATTTTTTTGCGTGAAGAGATGCTTTCTGTTTACAACTATCTGTATCATTTCATAAAAAAAACGGCTTCACAACAGGTTTTTTTATAAGCTTAGGTTTGAAATCTACATGTAGATTTGTAGATTAGTCTACATGTAGATTTGTAGATTTGTAGATGCGTCTACATGTAGATTTGTAGATTTGTAGATTTGTAGATTTGTAGATGCGTCTACATGTAGATGTCATCGGACATCGTCTAATCCCTTACGTACCAATGGATTCAAAAAACGTCGCGTCTACATGTAGATTTGTAGATTTGTAGATTTGTAGATGCGTCTACATGTAGATTTGTAGATTTGTAGATGCGTCTACATGTAGATTTGTAGATTTGTAGATGCGTCTACATGTAGACGTGTTTGGACTGATCAGTTTTTAGTGTTATTTTTTCCTAAAAAAAGAGACTCTCAGCAGAGTCTCTTTTATGATTTGCGCGTTTTCATCATCATGATGTCTTTCAGAATTTGGTATTCTTTTTTCTGATCACTCGCCATACCTTCGACGTAGTCGTCAATGAACGTCGAAATGACTGCGTCAACTGACTCTCCCATTCCCATCGTAACCAGCGCAGCCAATTGATTTTTAGTGTTTGTGGACACACGAACGGTTGTACTTCCATTTGTCACTGCTCGTTGTGTTGTCTTTTTACGCTTGGATTGAGTTACCTCTTCTTTGGATTCAATTGGATTACTCTCAACTACTACGTCTTCCGGAGAATAAGTCTTCTGTGGTGTAGCCACTGATTTACGCTCAAGTAGACGCTTTCTTTGAGGTTGATTTTGATTATTCACCATTCTTTATTCCACCTCTTGTTCTGCATAAGCTAATTCATACTCAAGTCGTGATAAAAATTCATCAGCCACTGAATCATATGTGCTCATGACACGACGATCGTGCATATCATCTTCTTTAATTCCTTCGACATCATAACGCTTTAAGCGTTCCATGTTTTTAATGACCCCTTCGAACAAGTTGTTCTCTCCGAAGATTTCTTTTGCACTCTCAAGAGTTGCAAGATCCACAGCTGCTCCATTTTTCAGAAGAACCGGTAAGATGCCTAGAACATCAAAGTCCGTGTCATAGTCATTTAATAGATCCTGAAGGTATTGTGTAAAGACTTCAGCCCCTTGTAGACTACGTTCTTGCGTTTGTAAAACCACTACAACGAAGTTCGATGCATAGAGAGCAGCGTCAGTATAAATAGAGATCGTTGGCGGCACATCGATAAAGATGAAGTCAAAGTCATCTTTTAATGGCTCAAGCAATGTCGAGAGATATGTAATACGATCGACTTCATTCTCAAATTTTTTCTCAAGAAATTTAGGATATTGAGCGAAATCGCTGAAAGAAGGGAGTAGATAAAGATTACTCTTAATCTCAGTAACGATTTTGCTTAAGTCACCTTCTTGCATGGCAGCCATTAACGTCTGTTCAAACGTAAACACTTCATCTTCAAGCATTGATTTGGTCTTTAAAAACAGTGCCGTGGCATTTGCTTGCGGATCCTGATCGCACAGTAGGACGCGGTAACCCTTTTTGGCAAGCGCGTAAGCTAACATCGTACTATTGGTCGTTTTACCGGTACCACCTTTAAAGTTTCCGAACGTAACCGTGATTGCTTTGCGTTGAGACAAATCTAGTTTCGTCGCCATGATCATTGCTCCTTTATCACTTAATACTTAAAAGAATATCAATCTTTCCTGCTTAAGTCTACATGTAGATTGAAACAGGAAAAACCTAAAAAGTATCATTTGATACTTTTTAGGTTTCATGGTATTCTATTAAAAAGTATCAAATGATACTATAAACGGAACTCTTCTTTAAGAAGAAACTTATTCAACGTAACGGAGGTTTACTTATGGTAAATGATGATAATGAATGTTCACGGTCCGCGAAAGAAAATGCTGCAACATCTTTAGTAAATGAAGAAGTTACTTCTCTTGAAGTCTTTCTTGAAGAAATTAAAACGTTGATTAAGAGTGGAAAGCGACGCTTTGTTATGCGCAAAGACATTCGAGGTCACGATTATATACATCATTTAAGTAATCTCGGTCTAACAACCATCGAGGAAGCCTGGAAAGAAATTCTACAATTAGAAAGTAAGCATTACTTTCAAGGTCCTGAGGAAGACTACAAATATCAATCTCAAGGAAAAGTCATTTGGGTGTTCAAAAAAAACATTAACGAGACGGTGACATACATCAAATTGAAGATTGATCCATCTTCACAACAATGTGTGTGCTTGTCATTTCACGAAGATTACCCTTAGTAAATAGAAATATTTTTCTATTTAACTTAAAAACTTTGGAGGAATTTATTATGTGCGAAAACCAGGGAGAGCGCAGATTTTGTGAGGAATGTAACACAGAAACTGATGTCGTCATCAAGGAGAGAAATACTACTCGATTTTTCAGAAAAGAAGCATTTGATATTGTTGAAAAATACGCAGAATGCATTGAATGTGGTCATGAAGTATACGATGAGAAAACTGCTAACGATACTTTAAAACAACTGAGCCGATTATATCAGGAAAGACATTCTTTTACTCCTCAGGATATAAAGTCCATCAGAAAGTCTACAGGACTCACTCAATCAATATTTGCAAAAGTTTTAAATATGGGGGAAGCAACTATAAAACGGTATGAAACAGGTGCTTCTTTGCCTGATGGTACACAATTAAGCATTTTAAAAATGCTGCTTCAAGATCCCGCAAATATCATTAAATTTTATGAAGATACTAAAACGAAGTTCTCAGAAGAAGAACAACATATTATTGAAAAGAAATTGGAACATATAAAACAGGACAGTTTAATAAAATCTAACTTTGATTTACTCCACACTTTATATACTAAATATGATCAATCTGTATTGAACGGTTTTTCCAGATTCAATCCTGAAAAGCTATTTAACATGATTCTATTCTTCTCGGAAAGAGGAGTTCTTAAAACGAAATTAATGAAGTTATTATGGTACTCAGATTTTCTTATGTATCAAAAGAATCAACTATCTATCAGCGGAACTCCTTACTGGCATAAAGAATTTGGTCCTGTCCCCGTCGAACATGATACGATTTTGGGCTGTGGAACAAGCATGAATTATATTTTGATTAATGAAGAAGAAGATATAAGCTCTGGATATACAAAAATGCTTGTAAAATCTAATACTCCTATCAACTTAACGCTTTTTTCCGAACAAGAATTACAAATCATGGACAGTGTTCAAACCTTTTTCTCTAATTACGGATCACGAGATATCAGTAATTTTTCTCACGAAGAAGACGCATGGCAGCAAACTCAAGAGAAAGAGATAATTTCTTATGAATTTGCAGAGACCATTAAATTAATTAATACACTATAAATAAATTATTTAAAGAGGTGATTCTAAATGGCTAAACATTCGGGCGGTAAAGTGGGTAAAGCAGGTAAAACCTTAAGCAGTAAAGGTGCCTCGAAATCTCAAAAAAGTAACGCTGGTAAAACACTCAAAAAACATCAAGATTCTAAACATTGAACATCACATAAATAAAGAGTCTACCAAAAAACTAATTTTGTTTTTTGGTAGACTCTTTATACATAAAGGAGTTGTAACAAATATGATGCTCACTCAAATAGTAAGTTTTAATATAACTAAACTTGATACGGTGATACATTTTTCTATAGGTATTGTATTAGCTGGCATCTTAATTAAGGTTCTATTACCACGACAATCATTTAATATGAGTAATCTCAGCGAATTATACATTGTATCTGCAAAAATGGTTGGATACGTTTTATTAGCAACCTACATATACTATTATCTTCATGTAAATGAAATAAAAAAAGTAGACGTCCTAACCTTCTTTACTTTTACGCTTGCAGTTCTAGAAGCTGCTCATTACTTATTTATCATTTCAAGCAATAGTTTCGCTGATTTTTTTCCGCAAGTTTTTTTACATTAATAATAAATAAAATTCTTTTATATTATATATGCTCTAACTTGGCAATGATAACTTGTACAATATAAAAGGACTTCTTTCAATTAAAGAAGCCCCTACTGTTTTAATCATTCCTTATCTAATTTTGATTTATCGCCTTTATTACGATTATTGTACTTTTCTTTATTTTTCATAGCTTCCGGAACAATAGGTGATTTTAAAGCACTCACAATCTTTCTAACTGAAGTGCTTTCTTCTTCAGCATTCTTAAGTTCTACCGTACCTTGGTTAGTAATTGCAGTATGCCAGTCCTCAGATTCTAAATAACGTGTAGCAAACATGTATTGACAACCTTCTTTTAACATTTCATCTTCATTATATAAAATCAAAACGCTATTTCCTTCCGAATCCTTATCATATCCTCCAAATTGATTAACAATGACTTCTCCTTTTAACTTTCCCTTTAAATTTTTATGCACTTTTACTGAATACTGTGTTTCTGGTGTTCCATCAAGTCGTTTACTCCCAACTTCTTTGATAACTTCTCCTACAAACACATTTTGAGCAGCACCAACTAAAATTCGATCATCAGAAAAATCAGCCACTTCATTTAAATATGCATTAACAATTTTGACCGGCTTCTTTTCTGATTGATAATGATCAAATCCATAAACAGTCAGGCCAATAACTGCTGCTATTGAACCTATTAAGAATTTTTTCATAGTTAACGCTCCTTATATCAGATTAATAGCCCCAAAGAGTTCGATAATCTGACTTATCGTGCGAACCTAAAACTTCATAACTGTAAAAGCCAGATCTCAACACGTTTCCAGCAAGTCCATGATGATCTAATCCAAGAGCATGTCCCATTTCATGAAGTGCTGTGTGCTTTCTTTGAGAACTCGTAAAGTCATAAAAATAATAATCATTGTAGGAGATGACGTCTGCTCCAGTTTGAGGGGAATGACTGCCACTCCAAGTCACATCGCTCCGATCAACATCTTTAAAAGATAAATCTTCAACAGTTGAAGTAGTGTCTCCTGCGATTTTAATAGTCCCCATCGTATTCCATACACTAATTGAGTGATTTCGTGCTGTAGTCCATCCAGTTGTACCTTTTGCGGTACCCCATCTGATTTCTTTCCCATCTACAGAGGAATGTCCTAAGAAATGAGCATCGACATTTGAAGGAAGAATAAGTGTAGCTGCTACTACTGATAGTGCAAGTACAGTTTTTCGCATGGATTTGCTCCCAAATAAGTTATTTGAATTATCAAGAAATTAATAACTTAATTTTACATAATATTAAAAATTAACTAAATAGTTCTTAAGTCCTCAGATATCTGTTTATTTACTTAAGCATGTATATTTTTACTCATAAAGAGAAGGAAATTCAAAAAAAAGATTTACGTGAATAAAAGTAAAGTAGTAAATATTTCTATCTTTATAATTTATTTACCCCATTTGTCTTTTTAAATTCGATATGGATTTTTGGATTTGTTTTTTACAATTCTGCTACACATTCAGCAATTTTCAAATTTATTAGTTCTTGCTCCCTTGTCATTAGTTGTTTCGACATCAATCGACAATTGTAAAGTATTTGACATATCAAAATAAGAATTGAATTAACAGAACAATCTGCTATATTCTAACTATCAACAGGAAAACATTGTCACACAGTGGTTCTCGAAGGAAAGGAGCATGATTATGTACCGATTCGGAGAGTGGTTACGACGTGAACGTCTAGAACATGGTTGGAGTCAGGTAGAGTTGGCAGAAAAGACGTATGGAGAAATCTCGCAGGCAGCAATCAGCGCCTATGAGCGGAATCGTTCGCTTCCTTCTATCCTTGACGTCCAAATCCTTGCAGCAGCCTGTGATCAGACGTTAGGATCCATACCTTGGGATGAATTCGACTTAAGGACGGAGAAGAAACGGAATTGGTCGAATCTGAAGCAAGAACGTTTTGATCTAGCAGAACTGCCGCTTGCGGATTCCGTTCGCACGTTCGACGGCAAGATATACCAGCTGCATGGTCGAATTGCGATCGAGCAAGAGAGTAAGGAGACCAAAGAGATTGCGCAACTCTATTACCGGATCCGTACTGTCGTCGGAGAGAATCAAGTGATTGCAAAACGGAAGCACCCAAATGATGAGTTGATTCATGTCTCACGTCGCAGACTGGTCCATCAATAAACCATCTATGTATAGGGATCTACTTATGAAATAACACGAAACCATAACCAAAGGAATTGATGACCGTAGCAGCATATCGCTAAGGACAGTCACTCCAATCACATACCGGCGTGTCCCTCATGTGTGACCGGATGAGCGGGATATACGCAGAAATGGTTCGGCGAGAGTCGCCTAAAACTCGCCCACAGGTCACGTATTCGTTGAGGGTCATCGAAAAACCCTAAACAGACGTCCGATATCGGATGTCAGAGTTCGTGGGGGAACGTGCTATAAACCCACCGCCTTGCTTGACTCCGACTGTCCTTAAGGATGTGCTGCTGCGCATCGACTTCAAGGAAGGAGTGTACGCCATGCCGACACGTGAACAGAAGCAGAATAAGACCTTTGCGGAGAAGTTGCTCCGGATCCAAGGGAAAGACTATGAGGAGTGGCTCGACGCCCAACATCAACTCGTCATCCAAGAGAATCAGGAACTAATCTTAGAAGCACTCGACTCAAAACTGAACGTCACATCGTCCGTTACCGCGTCACGGGATTGAGAGGAGGAACACAGATGGGTTTGAATGAGACAGGACTTAGTTTACTTCAGTTCTTTCAGGGGCTGGCCGTCATCGCGGCAGCGATCGCTTTCGTAGTTGCTGGTTTCTACTTCATCTTCGGTGGAGACCGGGGGCGATCGAAGGCAGTGGGTTGGCTCGTCGGCGGTGCCGTTGGTCTGATCATCATCATGGGCGCCGTCACGCTCGCGGAGATGGTCAACGACAACATCAAATTCTAATCTAACAAGCAATCAAACAGACCGTCATTCCAAACTGGATGGCTTTTTTTATTGCCTTCATATAGGATGTCTTGCTTCAAAGGAGGAGAATCTATGCTCTTTGTCCGTTTCACTGATGTAGCGAAAGAAGCCTTCCCGAACTACGAGCGTCTCCCGTATGAGGAGGCGCTTTTATTATCCACCCAAGTTCATCAGGAAGCCCAGCAAGCGAATGAACGATTTGCGAGCGAGTTCCGAATCTTCGATGATGCCGATCAGCTCGTCTATAAAGGCACGTTCCAGTTTGGTGACACGACCTATCCAAACCTGTATCAACAGCTGAAGGAAAGGATCCCACGCATCCGAATCCGGAAGGAGGATGCGACGAAGAAGATCCTATTACTCGAGAATCTGGAACGTTTGACGCCGGAATCCTACAAGACGATGACGACGTCAGCGACTCAGCAACATCCGGATATGACACACATCTCCCGCTTACGTCGCGGACAGCGTCGTCTCGTCTATGGCGTCAGTGGTGTAAGTCTGTTGCTTCTTGGGGCGCTATCCGTTGTACAATTCGTGCAGCCGGACCCACCAAGCAGTGTCCGCGCATCGTCAGGTGATTGGCAACCGCTTTATGAAGAAGCGTTAAATGGCAAGACCGATCCACTCATACAACGTCTGGAAAAACAAAAGTCATTGAGTAACGAACAACAACAGTTCCTGATTACCCAGTACGTCGAAAGAGAAGACTACGATCAGGCGGTTGCTGTGACGAACGATCCGATCGATGTCGAGACGATCATCATGCAGTCGAAGCCGTTCGCAACAGACCGTCAGGAGACGTTACAAGCCTTCCAAGCAGTCCATCCGACGGATGAAGGGGCTTTCGATCTCGCCATCCTGCAGAAAGACTATAAACGTGCGGTCTCCATCCCGGACGTCGAGATGACGACCGCGCGCAAGGAGGCGAAGACACGTGCCTACATCGCGTTGAAAGATGTGACGAAGGCGCAAGAAAGCGTCAAGCTGGTCCAAAACGAAGAATTGAAACAGCAAGTGGTAACACTTGCCCAACTGGATGAAGAGATTCAAGCACTCGAAGATCAAAAACGACAGTTATCCGAGAAGACGGACAAAAAAGAGCTCGAGAAGCTCAATGCGTCGCTCGAAGCGAAGCAAAGACAAGCCTCAGCTCTTCTTTAATGAAAGTGTGGTGAATGAAATAATGATGAACTTTTCACTTCGTTCCCTCGCTACCTCCGCTTGGCTGTGGCGATGCCTTGCCTTTTTGATTGTTTTACCGATTCTCTTGTTCTTAGTACTCAATGTGGCGTTTCAGTTCCTACAGCAGACAGTCCAAAATCTCTTTCAGGACGGGAAGTTGACGACCGGTTCCCCCCTTCAATACGAATCGAGTTGGTGGACGACCCTGGCCTGGTCGACCTCCCTCGCGTTCGTATTGTTCGGTGCCTGCTTCCTCCTAGGAGGCTTTCTCTTATTGAAGTATTGGCTCAACTTCCGCGATCTCAAGGCAGCACAGAAAGGAAGTGCCCGCTTCACGACGTTCCAAGAGTTGAAGCAACAGTATCGGGATGTGCCAGACCGTAAAGAGACGTACACGGGATCCGGTGGCGTCCCGGTCGGTCGCTATCGTGATCGCCTGTATATCGATGATAGTGCCGTCAACAATCTCGTCATCGGGACAACCCGGTCCGGGAAAGGCGAAACGTTCGTCTTCTCGACGATCGACCTCTACAGCCGTGCCGAACGCCAAGCGAGCCTGATCATCAATGATCCGAAAGGCGAACTGTTCGCTGCCTCCAAAGAGACACTCGAGGCGCGCGGGTATCAGGTCGAGGTTCTCAATCTGATGAACCCGTCGCAATCGATGTCCTATAACCTGCTGCAACTGACGATCGACGCGTATCTGGACGAGAACTATTCGCTCGCTCAGCAATATGCTCGCTCGGTCGCCTACATGCTCTATCATGACCCGAAGGCGAAGGACCCGTTCTGGAGTAACTCCTCAACGGATCTCTGCACCGCCTTGATTCTTGGATTATGCGAACAAGCCAAACATGAACCGAAGAAGATCACGATGTATAACGTCGCCTTGATGTTATCCGATCTCGGCTCACGCACGGTCACTGATGGAATGGGACAGGAACAATCGGCACTCGACTCCTTCTTCGCGTCGTTCCCGGAGAATCATCCGGCACGTATGCAGTATGCGACGCTTCATTTTTCCGGGGGGCAGACACGCGCGAGTATCCTTGCCAATACGAATGCCAAGCTCGGGATCTTTACTCTTGATGCGACGGCACGTTTGACGGCACAGAACTCCCTTGATATGAAACTGATCGGCTTCAACCGCTGGATCCGAGGACGTGCGCTTCCCTTGTCCCGGTTGACGTTCTACTTTCCAAGTGGGAAGCAGCTCGCCTTGACGACGGACGACGATGGGAGTTTCGTACTCCATCACGAAGAGAACCTCGAAGTTGATAACGAAATCCTCATAGAAAATGAGGGACAACGTTACACCGTGACACTCACGGGTTGGACAGACGAGGCAGACGGGATCTTCGACTGGACGACGGATGCCCCGATCGACATCCGGGAGATTCGCCAGCACCCGCGTCCCGTTGCCGTCTTCCTGATCGTCCCGGACTACGATTCGACGTTAAACGTCATCGCCTCACTGTACGTCAAACAAGTCTACACCTCACTCGCTCGTGTCGCCTCACAAGCGACGAGCGGACGTTGTGAACGCCAGGTCATCTTCTTGCTCGACGAATTCGGGAACATGCCAGCGATTGAAGGGATGGCGAACATCATCACCGTCTGTCTCGGTCGGAACATTCGTTTCAACCTCGTCATCCAGTCCTACGCGCAACTCGAGAACCTCTACGGAGAGGATTGGAAGACCATCGACGGGAACTGCGGAAACACGCACTATCTATTGACAGCAGATGAGTCGACGGCAGAATTGATCTCGAAGAAACTCGGCGAGCAGACGATCGTCACGAAGTCTCGTTCCGGACAGACCTTCTCGCTTTCGAAGTCGAAGACGGAAAGTGTAGACGGCCGGCGCTTGCTGACGGCAACAGAAGTCATGGGACTGAAGGAAGGCGAGATGCTGATCATTCGGGTCATCAAACGACAAGACAAGCAAAAGAAACGAATCCAGTCCTACCCGCTATTCCTGACCGGACGGACGGCGATGAAATACCGCTATGAATACTTGGCAGATGACTTTAATACGGACCGTTCCATCAACGATCTCGTCATTCCCTGCGCACATGCGCATCTCGACCTGAATACGCTTCGTGTCCCCTTCCATCTGGGCGCCTCAGTTGCATCGAAAACGGTTGAGACGGATGAGGAGACAACGAAAGCAACAGAATGGCGCGTCTGTGATGTCCTGCAACCGAAAATCCTACGCTCGATCTTCGAGACGACGGAATACGACACCCTATCCATCACAGTGTTCGAGCAAGGGATTTTAGATAAGACGATTCCTGTGACGGACAACCAGCGTCACTTTTTGAAGACGATCATCAGCAAACGACTCGAGAAACTCCGTCATGGCGTCTAAGGAGGGCATCATATGACAGAACTGACACGCACGGAACGCGTCCAGCGCGAACTCCGTGTCATCGCGACCATCATCAAGGAGAACAAGAAACGCCTCCGTCGCGGTGAAGTATTGAACATCCAGACCCGGGACGGCTTTCTCGTCGTATTTGAGGAAGAAGACCCAGACTCAGGCGACCGAAAAACTGTTACGCTTATAGACACATTCGATTTTCGGGTCCACGTTAGTAATGGCGATTTAACGGATCTGGAACAGGTGTCATCATAGGAAAAGGGGTGGAGGCATGCAAGCGAAACGAGTACTCTCCGGACTATTGATTTCCTCTGCGTTACTTTTAGTCGGTTGTAGTGAAACTGAAGACTCTAGTCATGCGAATCAAGTAAAGTTATCCAAGGTAGAAAATCTAATGGATGGAAAACAAGAAGGATTCCTATTGATTTTAAAAGAAGAAGACGGAGATATCGGCTCATATCAAAGTAAATTTGATTCCGTAGC
>NZ_JBHFFC010000017.1:0-6780 GCF_043359615.1 Exiguobacterium sp. S22-S28
CGCTCTTGTCTATGAGGAAAATGGGCAAGTCGCAGTCATGCAACGTCCAGATACAGGACTCCTCGCAGGTATGTGGCAATACCCTTTGGCCGAAACGTCAGAAGAGCTTCCGGGAATACGCGTCGGTAGTGTCAAACATATCTTTTCGCACCGGATTTGGGACATCACCGTCTATCGTGTTACGACACAACCGGAAGGGACCGTTCTCATGGATGAACAGACATATGAAAAACAACCGATTTCCGTCGCCCAAATGAAAATTGACCGTTTATTAAAGGAGGAAATCTAATGGATCATTTTTATACAGAAACGAAAGTGCCGGCGACTAAGGAACAAGTCTGGTTATTTTTAAGTGATGCCAAAGCCTTGACCGGCATGACGACGTTTCCGAAAGTACAGACTATCGGCGATACACGGACGTATGCCGGCAATACGATTCAGCTAAATGTCGGGGTACCGCCGATTTTTGTAAAGTGGGATTCGATCATTCCGATGGTAGGGAGTGATGCGTTTGTTGACGTGGGAGTGAAGGTGCCGTTTCCTTTCTCCGCATGGTGTCATACACATCGTGTTGAAGAGCGTCATGATGGGGTTTATATGATTGACGACTTAATCTATAAATCTTATTTTCCGAAATGGTTGGTGGATTTGTTTGTTTTGAAACCGATGTTTCAGCAACGGAAACAGGCGATCTTGCATCATTTTTCAAGTTAAATACCAGTCATTTTCCTGAAAAAGTAGCCTTTCGTTTTTCATGTGTTCTGAAAATGGGTATAATAAGCACGAGAGTATAGAAAAAACTGAATAAAAAGCTTCAGAAAGGAGTAGCACATGAGTCGATTCCCAAAAGAAAGTAGCAAGATTGAGATTCAAAGTTTCAAACATAACGGCAGCTTACACAGAGTTTGGGAAGAAACGCTCGTGCTTAAATCGACGGAAGAAGAATTGATTGGATTCAATGACCGGATCATGGTCAGTGAATCGGATGGTCGTCAGTGGCGGACACGAGAACCCGCGATTTGTTATTTTTCGACAGAACTCTGGTTTAATGTAATCTGTATGATCCGTGAAGACGGTATCTACTATTACTGTAACTTAGGGTCACCTTCGACGTTTGATGAAAAGGATCGAGCAGTCAAGTACATTGATTATGATTTAGATATCAAAGTCTATCCGGACATGTCTTACATGATTTTGGATGAGGACGAGTACGAGAAACATCGCCGGGAGATGAACTATCCGAAAGCGATTGATCGTATTCTAAAGGACAACGTTCAGATTTTGATTCAATGGATCCGCAGTCGTAAGGGTCCATTCAATCCAGCTTTCGTGGAAACGTGGTATCGTGAATACGAAACAAGATATCGGAGATGATGGTTCGCCATCGTCTTTTTTTAGTGGAAAGAAGGGAAACACATGGGTAAAACGAAACAAAAACAGTTAAAAAAGAAGGGTTCCATCCGGCGGTACATGGAATTCGTCAAACCGTATAAAAAACAAATTCTATTAACGGTATTCGTCGGAATCATCAAGTTTTCGATTCCGTTAGGATTGCCTCTGCTCTACAAGTACATCATCGATAATTTGCTCGATAATCAGACGGTTCCACTGGCGGAGCGCAGTAAAGAGTTGGCGTACTTGATCGGAGCCGGATTCTTCGTCTTCCTCGTCATCAAACCACCGCTTGAATATATCCGGCAATATCTAGCTCAGTGGTCAGCGTCCAAAATTTTATTTGATGTCAGGAACCGTCTGTTCGATCATGTTCAGAAACTGTCACTTCGCTTTTATTCAAACACGAAAACCGGAGAAGTCATCTCCCGTATTATTAACGATGTCGAACAAACAAAGGATTTTGTCGTAACCGGATTAATGAATTTATGGCTCGATATGATTACGATTTTAATTGCCATCGCAATCATGTGGACGATTGATCCGAAACTTACGCTCGTCGCCATCATTCCGCTGCCGTTTTATGCGCTTGCAGTCAAGTTCTTCTATGGACGACTCCGCAGTTTGACGCGGGATCGTTCCGCGGCACTCGCTGAACTTCAGGGACATTTGACGGAACGGGTCAACGGGATGGCGGTCATCCGTAGTTTTGCTCTTGAACCCCATGAAAACCAGGCGTTCAAAAAACAAAATGATGGTTTCTTGACGGCAGCATTACGTCAAACGAACTGGAATGCCCGGACGTATGTCGTCGTCTCGACGATTACCGACTTTGCGCCGATTTTGATTTTCGGAGCAGCAGCCTTCCTCGTTCTGAACGGACAGGAATCACTTGGGACGATGGTTGCCTTCATCGCCTACATTGATCGTCTGTACGCACCGCTCGGTCGTCTCGTCAACTCATCGACGACCTTGACCCAGTCAATTGCTTCGATGGACCGGATGTTTGAATTCCTGGATGAGCCGTATGACATTACGGAAAAAGCCAATGCGAAAAATCCGGTTAGTGTCAAAGGGAACGTCCAGTTTGAAAATATCAGCTTCTCCTATGAAGAAGGCGGCGAACGAGCGATTGACCGGCTGACGCTCGACGTTCAGGCCGGAGAACGCATTGCCTTTGTTGGAATGTCAGGAGGAGGGAAATCGACCCTCGTCAGTCTGATACCACGTTTTTATGACGTCTCTTCCGGACGGATCACGCTTGACGGTGTCGACATTCGCGATTTGAAGTTGCGTGGTCTCCGCGATCAAATCGGTATGGTGATGCAAGAATCGATTCTGTTCAGTGAATCGGTCGAAATGAACATTAAGATGGGAAATCCTGAGGCGACGGATGAAGAGGTGGTCGCGGCAGCGAAAGCAGCCAATGCCCATGAGTTCATCGAACGTTTGGCGGACGGCTATAAAACACCGGTCGGCGAACGCGGGGTCAAATTGTCGGGGGGACAAAAACAACGTCTGGCGATTGCACGGGTATTTCTCAAAAATCCACCGATTTTGATTTTGGATGAAGCGACGAGTGCACTTGATTTGGAAAGTGAATCGATGATTCAAGATTCGCTCGCTCGTCTCGCAAAAGGACGGACGACGTTTACCGTCGCCCATCGTCTCTCGACTATCACTGATGCCGATAAAATCGTCGTCATTGAAAACGGTCAGATCACGGAAATGGGACGTCATGAAGAATTAATGCGAAAACGCGGCGCCTATTTTGAACTGTACGCGATTCAAAACTTAGAGCTTGTTGAATGAAAAAAAGGCTGTTCCGGAAACGGAGCAGCCTTTTTAGTGGATGATGATTGATTTAAAGTTGGGCGAAAGCACGGTTGACGGCAACGATTGTTTCGTCAATGTCTGTTTCTGTGTGGGCTGTCGTCAAGAACCAGGCTTCGTATTTAGAAGGAGCGAGATTGATGCCTTGTTCGAGCATGAGTTTGAAGAAACGACCGAACATTTCACTGTCGGCACGTTCTGCACCCAAATAGTCGACGACGGTTTCATCTGTGAAGTAGACTGTCAACGCACCTTTCAGGCGGTTGATTGTAATCGTGACGTCATGCGTGTCGGCAGCCTTTAAAATCCCTTGTTCGAGTTTTGCACCGAGACGGTCGAATTCCTCGTAAACACCAGGCTGTTCCAACAACTCGAGGCAGGCAATTCCAGCTGCCATCGAAGCGGGGTTACCGGCCATCGTGCCTGCTTGATACGCCGGACCGAGCGGAGCGACGTGTTCCATAATATCTTGGCGTCCGCCATATGCACCGATCGGTAAGCCGCCGCCGATGATTTTTCCGAGTGCCGTCATGTCCGGGCGGATGTTCAGGAGTTCTTGCGCACTACCGTACATGAAGCGGAAAGCAGTGATGACCTCATCATAGATGACGAGCGCACCGTGTTCGTGGGTAATGTCATTGATGGCTTCAAGGAAACCGGGTTGCGGTTCAACAATCCCGAAGTTTCCGACGATGGGTTCAACGAGCACACAGGCGACTTGATCGCCCCATTCTGCCATAATTTGACGGTAAGACTCGATATCATTAAACGGTGTCGTGATAACTTCTTTTGCAGTTGCTTTCGTGACACCAGCGGAGTCAGGTGAACCAAGTGTTGCGGGACCGCTACCTGCCGCGATCAGCATCAAGTCTGAATGACCATGGTAACAACCGCTGAACTTAACGACGAGTTCGCGTCCTGTGTAAGCACGGGCGACACGGATTGTCGTCATGACGGCTTCCGTTCCGGAGTTCGTGAAACGGACTTTTTCTAACGAAGGAATCGCTTGTTGCAGTTTATGTGCAAAGTCGATTTCCAAACGATGGGGTGTTCCATATAATAAACCGTTGCGCGAAGCGTTCGTGATCGCTTCTGTAATATGTGGATGACCGTGACCGGTGATGATCGGACCGTAAGCTGCTAAGTAATCGATGTAACGATTGCCGTCGACATCATAGAAGTAAGCTCCTTCTCCGCGCTCCATATAAACGGGGGCACCACCTCCGACTGCTTTATACGAACGGGATGGACTGTTCACACCTCCGACGATACATTCTTGGGCTACTTCATATAAAGCTTCAGAAGTTGGGCGATTTGCATGAGTTGACATGATGATTCCTCCAATCATTGATACGTGAAAAATATCACGATATGATTGTATCATGTCCGTCAAACATAGAGCAGAGCCGTTGACGGAAAGAAAGAATGTAGGTAGACTAATTATAAAGATTACAATCTAATAATCAATGAAAGATAGAAATGAGGGGATGACGTGGCGAACGAAATGCTAGATGATGCAGTACGCTCTTTACGTGAATCAGGCGTTCGGATGACACCACAACGTCATGCGATTTTGGAATATTTAACGACGGGACATACCCATCCGACGGCAGATGAAATTTATCGTGCGCTCGAACATCGTTTTCCAAACATGAGTGTGGCGACAGTTTATAATAATCTACGGGTCTTCCGAGAAAAAGGAATCGTAGAAGAGATGAATTATGGAGATGCTTCAAGTCGTTTTGATTTCGTTACGACACGTCATTACCATATGATTTGCGAAGGATGCGGTAAAATCGTTGATTTCAATTATCCTGTTTTGGATGACGTCGAGACAGTTGCGGCACATTTAACAGGATTTAAAGTAGACCGTCATCGTCTTGAGGTATACGGGACTTGTCCGGAGTGTCAATCAAACGTGCATTAAAAAAACGAGCTTCCTTTAGCGGGGAGCTCGTTTACTGTGTTTGTTGTACTTTTCATCAAATTCTTTTCCTTCAAGGTTACGATCCATCGTCAGCGGCTCGTCACAGTGCATACATAAATCAACCCGGCCCAGAACTTTTGTTTCTTTTCCGCAATTGGGGCAGGTGACGACGGCGGCTTTCGTAGAAGTGAGTCCGATTAAGAAATACAGTGCCGTGCTGGCAAGGACCATGACAAATCCGACAAGCATTAAAATGACCATGATGATTTCGAATTGTTTTAACAAAAGACCGCCGTACATGACAAGCATTCCGCCGAAAACAAGGAACATTGCCAAGTTACGGGCACGGTTTATTTTATTTTTACGTTGTTTTTTCACATGAATTCCCCCTGTAGTCAGTCTAGCATATTGTTCCATCTAGTCTGAAGCAGGAACGATTGATTTTTTGTCGAAAATGGTAACGGACGAATGATCAGGGTAACAAGTACGGAATAGAGAAGGGTGAGAATTGAATGGAACAAGCGACACGAACGATTTACTCGGAGTATGCGGCTTATCCGGAAACACAGGGAATCATCTCTGTTGAAAAAAGACAACCGCGTGACTCCTTGACTGATCAATTTGATGTTTTACTGTTAGTGATTACGCGTGACCCCTCGATTGAATGGACAGTTAAACATTACCGTCTGGATACGCTACGCGTTTCGTTGCATCTTGTACATGAACAGGTGCTTTCACGTTGGTTGGTTTTAAATGCGAATCGACGGGCAGTACACTGGATTTCGGAAGGTGCGATTATTTTTGAGCGGAACGATTATTTAACGGAACTAAAACAACAGTTACTAAATTTCCCTGAAACGGAACGGTGTTTACAGATGTCACTTTCCTTCGCGAAATTGTTGCGTCGTTTTCAGGACGGTAGAAATTTGTTCAGTCGCGGGAACTATTATGATGCGTACACGCATGTGCACCATGCCTTGCATCATTTGGCCCGGTTGTCGGTCCTTGAAAAAGGAGCCCATCCGGAAGTTGTTGTTTGGGAACAGGCACGTTTAGATGATCCGGATGTCTACAAGTTATATGAACAGTTACTATTAAGTGAAGAAACGTTAGAGCAACGGATTCATTTGGCACTGATCGGTTTGGAACATCTGTTGCAATCTAAAGTATTGTCTGGCGGAAAGTATTTGTTTGAAGTCATGCGGGAACGCGAACGTCCTTGGACGATGTACGAGCTGATGGAAGACGACCGCTTGGAAGAGTTAAAAGTAGATTTGGGCAGTCTGATTGATTTCTTCATTCGCAAAGGATTGGTTCGTATTTCTTATCAACAAACAAAAGGATTAGGAGTAGAACTTGTGACGTATGAACCGGTCGTCTAATAGACCGGTTTTTTGATTGATAAAAAACGTCAACATATTATAGAAGAAAAAAATAACGCAATAAAAATTAAAGAAAATGTATTGACGTTATTATCCCGAGATAGTATATTAATACATGTCGACAGGCACACGCCGACGACGCGATAAATTAATTTGAAAAAAGGATTGACGCATAAGTTATTCCGTGATATCTTATTAAAGTCGCTGAAAACGACACGACGAACTTTGAAAACTGAACGATGAGGC
>NZ_JBHFFC010000018.1:0-77288 GCF_043359615.1 Exiguobacterium sp. S22-S28
CGGTGGTTCTGGAGCATACGCTCAAGGGCCGCCGCTTTTTTATGGACTTTTTTTGGTTTTTTCATATATACAATAAGGAAGGAATGTGAGACTCATGGCAAAAAAACAAAAAATGCGCGTTGCCGTAGAAGAAAATGAAACAATCAGCGAGTGCATTGATCGGATTGATGCCATGGGTTATCGTCCGACCGTTCGACGGGAAGAACCGATTTTTGGACTTGATGCCAACGGAGAACCGTACCCTATCCGCCAACAAATCATCTTTGACTGTAAGCCGAAACTCGAATCTGAGAACGCATGAATCGAATTGTTTTTTCGCAAAGACCATCCTTTCTTTTATGAGAGGATGGTCTTTTTTAGTAGTTTTTCTTTCTGTCAGGTTGACAGCAGTTTAAATTTCCGAATGGAAAACTAACCGAATGGGAGAAATTAAGTATAAAACCGAACGATGAATTTTCAGATAATTAAATTGTTCGCCTTTGGTTGACGAATCGAGTTCAGTCTTGTTAAGATGAAGGCGTGATAGGAAGATTGAATATAACACCTCGTATAATAGCAGGGATATGGCTTGCAAGTTTCTACCCGACGACCCTAAATCGTTGGACTATGGGGTATATGGATGTTCGTCGATCGTTTTTTGGCGTACCTTTTTATACCCTAAGCCACCCTTTTAGACGTGGTTTGGGCTTTTTTTATGCAAAAAGGAGGAAACGAAGATGAGTAAGGTGGAAATCGGAGTCATCATGGGCAGTCAATCGGATTGGGTGACCATGCAGAAAACGTGTGACGTACTGGATCAATTGGACATTGCATACGAAAAGAAAGTGGTCTCCGCACACCGGACACCGGACTTAATGTTTCGTTATGCGGAATCGGCTCGGGAACGAGGATTAAAAGTCATCATTGCCGGTGCAGGTGGGGCAGCCCACCTGCCGGGAATGGTGGCAGCGAAAACAACGCTTCCCGTGATTGGTGTCCCGATTCAGAGCAAAGCACTCCAAGGCATCGATTCCTTACTCTCGATCGTTCAGATGCCAGGTGGTGTTCCGGTCGCGACCGTTGCGATTGGAGATGCTGGAGCGAAAAATGCCGGTTTGCTTGCAGCTCAGGTTCTTGCGACCGTCGATGAACGGATTGCCCGGGCTTTGGATCATATGCGGGTCGAACTGGAAGGGGATGTCATCGCTTCAGAGGTGCATCTGACATGAAACGAATCGGAATCTTAGGCGGAGGACAATTGGGGCGGATGATGGCTTTATCTGCACGCCAAATGGGATATTCGCTCATCACGCTTGATCCGACGGAGAATGCACCGTGTGCGCAAGTGGCCGATCAACAGATTCAGGCACCGTTCACGGATGTCGAGGCAGCAAAACGACTGGCTGACGCCTCGGATGTCGTAACGTATGAGTTTGAAAACATCTCACACGAAGTAGCGGAAGCCATCGGCGGTAAATTGATCCACGGTACCGAACTTCTGTTTCGGACCCAACACCGGATTCGCGAGAAGGAACTGATGGAACAGCTCGGTTACCAGGTGGCACCATATCAGGCAGTTCAGACGACCGATGATCTTCTCGAAGCGAAACGGCAGTTAGGTCTTCCCTTCGTCTTAAAAACAGCCCGGTTTGGGTATGACGGCAAAGGGCAGACGGTCATTCGAACAGAACTGGATCTAGAAACGGCCGTCGCCCGTTTTGAACCGACAGCATACGTCGCCGAAAAGTGGTTGCCGTTTGACCAAGAGATTTCCGTCATCGTCACGCGAAGCGAGCGGGAAACAAAAGTCTTCCCGGTCAGTGAAAATATCCATCAAGACAACATCCTGCATCTGTCGATCGTTCCCGCCCGCATCTCAAGCGACTTGGAGCAACAAGCGATTGACCTGGCAACGCGTCTCGCGAACGATGTCGATTTGATCGGAACACTGGCAATCGAACTGTTCGTCGTCGGTTCCGAACTGATCGTCAACGAACTGGCGCCGCGTCCGCACAACTCGGGTCATTATTCGATTGATGCGTGCGAGACGTCACAGTTCGAGCAACACATACGAGCCATCTGCGGACTGCCGCTTGGTGATACCCGCTTGACGACACCGGTCGTCATGGCGAACATCCTAGGTCAACATATCACAGCATTAGACGAGGCATTACCGATGTTATCCTCGCGGACGAAAGTCCATTTATACGGAAAACAGGACGCAAAACAGGGCCGGAAGATGGGGCATCTGAACATCTTGGCTGATTCGGTCGAAGAAGCGTTAGCCGAAGTTGCGCGCCTGCAGATATGGAAGGAGACGGTTAGATGATCGAACGCTATACACGTCCTGAAATGAAAGCGATCTGGACAGAACAGAACAAATTCGAAGCCTGGTTGAAAGTTGAGATTTTAGCATGTGAAGCCTGGAGTGAGCTTGGCGTGATTCCAAAAGAAGACGTCCAGTTGCTGTGGGAAAATGCTTCCTTTGATGTCAATCGGATCAATGAAATCGAGCAAGAGACACGACACGACGTCATCGCCTTCACACGTGCCGTATCGGAGACGCTGGGCGAAGAACGCAAATGGGTCCATTACGGACTGACATCAACGGACGTCGTTGATACGGCGTTATCGTATCTGTTGAAACAAGCCAATGATATCTTGGCGGCCGATCTTGATCGTTTCATTGAAATCTTGAAGGTCAAAGCCAACGAACATAAATATACGGTCATGATGGGACGTACACACGGCGTACACGCTGAGCCGACGACGTTTGGTCTGAAGCTCGCCCTTTGGTACGAAGAAATGAAACGCAATAAAGTCCGGTTCGAGGCAGCACGGGAAACAGTCGAATACGGCAAGATGTCGGGGGCGGTCGGAACGTTTGCGAACATCGACCCGTTCATCGAAAAATATGTCTGTGAGAAGCTTGGCACGAAACCAGCACCGGTCTCGACGCAAACCTTGCAACGTGATCGTCATGCCCATTACATGTCGACGATTGCCTTAATCGCGACATCGATTGAAAAGATGGCGACAGAAATTCGTGGTCTTCAAAAAACGGAGACCCGTGAAGTCGAAGAATTCTTCGCTAAAGGTCAAAAGGGATCATCGGCGATGCCGCACAAACGGAATCCGATCGGTTCGGAGAACATGACGGGTCTTGCCCGTGTCATCCGCGGCCATATGGTGACAGCGTACGAAAACGTCTCACTGTGGCATGAACGGGATATCTCCCACTCGTCTGCGGAACGGATCATTTTGCCGGATGCGACGGGATTACTCAACTACATGTTGAACCGGTTCGGTAACATCATCAAAAATCTGACGGTATTCCCGGAAAACATGAAACGCAACATGGACCGGACGTTTGGTGTCATCTTCTCCGGTCACGTCTTACTCGCTTTGATCGAAAAAGGTTGGTCACGTGAAGCGGCCTACGACTTCGTTCAACCGCGGGCGATGCAGGCATGGGAAGAACAAATCATGTTCCGCGATGTCTTATGGCAGGAAGCGGACATTCAACAACTCTTTACAGAAGAAGAACTCGATGCTTGTTTTGATCCAACGTATCATACGAGCCGAGTCGATGAAATCTTTGAACGGTGTGGCTTGAACTAATCAACCTGGGACGGGAGCTCGGCTCCCGTCTACATCTTAGGATCATGGGGGACGAAATCGATGCAACCACTTTATGAAGGCAAGGCGAAACGGTTATACACGACGCAGGAGCAGGATGTGCTCCGCATCGTCTACAAAGACGAGGCAACAGCATTTAATGGAGAGAAGAAGGCAGAGTTTGCCGGTAAAGGAGAATTAAACAACCGATTGACGAGCCACTTTTTTGAGGTCCTCGCAGCGGCGGGAATTCCGACCCACTTCATTGAACGGACATCGGAGCGCGAACAGCTCGTACGTCGTGTCACCATCATTCCACTTGAGGTCGTCGTGCGAAACGTCGTCGCCGGCAGCCTCAGTAAACGGCTAGGCATCGAAGAAGGAACGGTGCTCGAGACGCCGATCGTCGAGTTTTATTATAAAGATGACAGCTTAGGTGATCCGCTTGTCACACCGGCACACATTAATTTACTGAAGATTGCGACTACAAAAGAGCTTTTACGGCTTGAACAGGAAGCACATCGTGTCAATGACGTCTTGCGTCCCTACTTTGATAACAAGGGCATCACACTCGTTGATTTTAAACTGGAATACGGTAAAACACCGGCCGGCGAAGTTCTGCTGGCAGACGAAATCTCACCGGACACATGCCGGTTGTGGGATAAGGAAACGGGCGAACACCTCGACAAAGATGTTTTTCGCCGCAATATCGGATCACTCATCGACACATACCAAACACTATTCAATCGCCTAGGGGGAAACGGACAATGAAAAAGGTTACAGTAGCGGTCGCATTACGAGAAAGTATTTTAGATCCACAAGGTGTCGCGGTCAAAGGCGGTCTTAGCCAGCTTGGTTTTGTGGGGGTCGAAGAAGTTCGGATCGGCAAGCGGATTGAGTTGCTCGTTTCAGATGAGACAACAGACGCGATGATTCATGAGATGTGTCAGAAACTGCTCGTTAACACTGTGATGGAAGATTATCGTTTTGATGTAGAAGAGGTGACGACCGTATGAAGTTTGCCGTCATCGTTTTTCCCGGATCGAACTGTGATCTAGATATGTATCATGCTGTCAAAGACGCACTCGGTGAAGAAGCGGACTACGTCTTCCATACAGAAACGTCCCTTGAAGGATACGACGGCGTCCTGTTACCGGGCGGCTTCTCCTACGGTGACTATCTCCGGTGTGGCGCGATCGCTCAATTCTCACCGATCATGGAGGAAGTGAAACGATTTGCGGCAGAAGGCAAAACGGTCCTCGGCGTCTGCAACGGATTCCAAATTCTTGTTGAAGCCGGGCTTCTCCCGGGTGTCTTACACCGCAATACGGGACTGAAGTTCATGTGCCGGACGGTTGAACTGAAGGTCGAAAACAATGAGACGCGTTTTACGTCGGATTATACAGCGCAAGAAACGATTACGATTCCGATCGCACACGGAGAAGGCAACTACTACTGTGACGATGCGACGTATGCGATGTTACAGACGAACCGACAAATTGCCTTTACGTATGCCGATAACCCGAACGGATCACGCGGCGATATCGCCGGCATCACGAATAAAGCGGGGAACGTTCTCGGCATGATGCCACACCCGGAACGGGCAGTTGAGCTGCTGACCGGCGGAACCGATGGACTTAAGTTATTCACTTCACTCGTCAAACAGGGGGCACATCATGTTAAAACAACAGTCTGAACCAACGATGGAGCAAATTCAGGAACAACGAATCTACGCAACGATGGGACTGAGCGACGCGGAATATGAGATGGTCGTCAACTTACTTGGACGCCAACCGAACTACACAGAAATCGGATTGTTTTCCGTCATGTGGTCGGAGCACTGTTCGTACAAGACGTCGAAGCCGGTGTTACGTCAGTTTCCGACGACAGGTCCACGCGTCCTGCAAGGTCCGGGTGAAGGAGCCGGTGTCGTCGACATCGGGGACAATCAAGCCGTCGTCTTTAAAATCGAGAGTCACAACCATCCGTCAGCCGTCGAACCGTACCAAGGGGCAGCGACCGGTGTCGGTGGGATCATCCGCGATATCTTTTCGATGGGAGCCCGTCCGGTCGCCTTGATGAACTCGCTTCGGTTCGGTCACCTCGGTACACCGCGTGTCAATCAACTGTTTGAACAAGTGGTCGCTGGAATTGCCGGATACGGGAACTGTGTCGGGATTCCGACAATCGGAGGAGAAGTCGGCTTTGATCATTCGTATGAGGGCAATCCGCTTGTCAATGCGATGTGTATCGGCTTGATCAACCATGAAGACATTCAAAAGGGTCTCGCCAAAGGGGCGGGGAACTCGGTCATGTACGTCGGAGCCGCAACCGGACGCGACGGGATTCACGGGGCGACCTTTGCTTCAGAAGATCTTGGGGAAGATACGGAAGCAAAACGTCCGGCCGTTCAGGTCGGGGATCCGTTCATGGAGAAACTCTTGATCGAAGCCTGTCTTGAAATCGTTGGTCATCCGGCGCTTGTCGGCATGCAGGATATGGGAGCCGCCGGACTGACATCGTCGTCAGCCGAGATGGCTTCGAAAGCCGGTATGGGCATCGAGATGCATCTGGATGATGTACCGCAACGGGAAACAGGCATGACAGCTTATGAAATGATGTTATCGGAATCACAAGAACGGATGTTGCTGGTCGTTGAACGCGGACGCGAATCGGAAATCGAAGCGATCGTCAGCAAATGGGGACTTCATGCGGTGCACGTCGGAGAAGTCATCGACGAAAAAGTCCTTCGTTTGGTCCACCACGGCAAGATCGTCGCTGAAGTACCGGTTGATGCGCTCGCGGAAGAAGCACCGGTCTATAACAAACCATCCCGTGTCCCGGCATATTATGAAGAGTTCCAAACGATGGAGGAAACGTTACCAGTCGTTGACGATGTGGTCGAGACATGGCGTGCCTTGCTCAAACAGCCGACGATTGCTTCAAAACGTTGGGTCTACGACCAATACGATCATATGGTTCAAACGTCAACGGTCGTCGCACCGGGTTCCGATGCAGCCGTCATCCGGGTTCGCGGAACGAACAAAGCACTCGCGATGACGACAGACTGCAACAGCCGTTTCGTTTACCTCGATCCATTCGTCGGCGGACAGATTGCTGTCGCCGAAGCAGCCCGCAACATCGTTGCCAGCGGTGCGACACCGCTGGCGATCACCGACTGCCTGAACTTCGGGAATCCGGATAAACCGGAAGGCTTCTGGCAACTACAGCAAGCGACGGCCGGAATGGCAGAAGCGTGCCGCGTGCTCGAGACGCCGGTCATCGGCGGGAATGTCTCTTTATACAATGAATCTGCTGGCAAAGCAGTCCATCCGACGCCGGTCGTCGGGATGGTCGGTCTTCACGAACAGACTGAATGGATTACGACACAACACGTCAAGCAAGCAGGCGACGCTGTTTACCTGCTCGGAGAAACGACAGCAGAATTCGGCGGCAGTGAACTGCAATACCTGCAATTCGAAAAATCATTCGGGAAAGCACCGCAGATTGACTTAGCCGTCGAACAAGAGCGGTTACTGGCCTTGCAAGCGGCGGTTCAAGCGGGACAAGTCACAGCAATCCATGACGTGGCAGAAGGTGGTCTCGCCGTTGCCTTAGCCGAGATGACATTCGGGACGACGCTTGGTCTTGACGTGACATTTGACGGTCCGGCACTAAATCTATTCAGTGAATCGCAATCACGTTTCGTCGTGACGGTGAAGCCGGAACAGGAAGCCGCCTTCGTCCAACAGACGGGTGCTCACAAATTGGGAACAGTCACGGATCAAGACGTCCTGCAAATCAAGACAAGCGATACACTCATCGAAGCGACACGTTCAACACTGCAAGCCGACTGGGAAGGGGCGATCGCGTGTTATATGACATCAAAGGATTAAATGAAGAGTGTGGGGTGTTCGGGATTTTCGGACAACCGGAAGCGGCGCAACTTGCCTATTACGGTCTCCACAGCCTGCAACACCGGGGACAGGAAGGAGCGGGAATCGTCGCAAGCGACGGCAAACTGCTTCTGCCGCACCGCGGACAAGGACTCGTCACGGAAGTTTTTTCGCAAGAAACACTGGATTCTTTATCCGGGCACCATGCCATCGGACATGTCCGCTATTCGACGGCTGGGGGAAATACGCTTGAGAATACACAACCGCTCCATTTTAAATCACGGACGGGCGACCTGGCGCTTGCGCACAACGGGAACCTCGTCAATGCCGATTCGTTAAAACACTTACTTGAAGCAGAGGGAGCGATTTTCCAAACAACGAGTGATACGGAAGTTGTCGCCCACCTCGTCAAACGGAGTAAGTTGCCGACGCTTGAAGACCGGATTGCCGATAGTCTGGCCCGACTCGTCGGCGCGTTCGCGTTCTTGTTCTTAACGGAAGATACGTTGTACGTCGCCGTTGATCCACACGGTCTGCGGCCGTTGTCGCTCGGGAAAACACCGGACGGCGGAATCGTCTTTTCGTCCGAGACATGTGCGTTTGACATCGTCGGCGCCGAGTTCATTCGGGATATCGAGCCTGGGGAGCTCGTGACCATCACAACGTCCGGCATGTCATCGCGTCAGTATATGGAACCACATGAGCGGGCGATGTGTTCGATGGAATACATCTACTTTTCCCGTCCCGATTCGATGATTGATGGGGTCAACGTCCATACGGCACGAAAAGCACTTGGCAAAAAGATGTTCGAAGAAGCACCGGTCGAGGCAGACGTCGTCACCGGAGTCCCGGATTCAAGTATTTCCGCTGCCATCGGGTATGCGGAAGCGAGCGGCATTCCGTATGAAATGGGATTGATCAAAAACCGTTATGTCGGTCGGACGTTCATTCAGCCGTCACAAGAACTCCGCGAGCGCGGCGTCAAAATGAAGTTATCGGCGCTGCGGGGTGTCGTCAACGGCAAACGGGTCATCATGGTTGATGATTCAATCGTTCGCGGGACGACAAGTCGCCGCATCGTCGGACTGTTACGGGAAGCCGGGGCAACCGAAGTCCATGTCCGCATCACGGCACCACCGATCACCAATCCGTGTTATTACGGGATCGATACGTCCTCAAAAGATGAACTGATTTCCGCCCGCTTGACACCAAGTGAAATTTGCCGGGAAATCGGAGCCGATTCGCTTGAGTTTCTGACGGTCAACGGAATGGTCAATGCAATCGACCGCCCGTTCGATGGTCCGTTAAAAGGTCAATGTACGGCTTGTTTCACAGGCGAATATCCAACACCAATCGGTGCATTAGAACTAGAAGCCAAACTTTGAACAGATGGGGGAACAAAGCATGAGTAAACAATACGAAGCAGCAGGTGTCAGCCTGACGGCAGGATACGAATCCGTTTCTCGAATGAAAAAACACGTGGCCCGCTCGATGCGCAAAGAAGTCATGACGGGACTCGGCAGTTTCGGTGCAATGTTCGACCTCAGTCAATTGAATCTGAAAGAACCGGTCCTCGTCAGCGGCACGGACGGCGTCGGAACGAAGCTGAAGCTTGCCTTCGCCCTCGATCAGCACGATACGATCGGAATTGATTGTGTTGCGATGTGTGTCAATGACATCATCGTCCAAGGTGCGGAACCGCTCTATTTCCTCGATTACATCGCTCTCGGGAAAGCGGTTCCCGCTAAAATCGAGCGGATCGTCGCCGGTGTCGCCGAAGGTTGTGTCCAGTCCGGTTGTACATTGATCGGCGGGGAAACGGCAGAAATGCCGGGGATGTATGCAGACGGTGAATACGATATCGCCGGATTCGCGGTCGGTGCCGTCGAAAAACAAAAATTGATCACAGGAGAACACGTTCAACCGGGAGACGTCATCTTAGGTCTCGCTTCGTCGGGCGTTCACTCGAACGGCTTTTCACTTGTCCGGAAGATCGTCGCCGAAAGCGGTCTGCGGTACGAAGATGAGTTGATGATGTTCGGCAGTACGATCGGCAATACGTTGCTGATGCCGACGCGGATTTACGTCGAAGCGGTCAAAGCGGCCCTCGAAACAGAAAAAATTCAGGCGATGGTCCATATTACCGGCGGCGGTTTTTATGAAAACGTTCCACGTGTTCTTCCTGAAGGATGCGGTGCGACGTTTGATCCGAAAAAATGGCCGACATTGCCGGTCTTCGATTGGCTCGAACAAGCCGGAAACGTGCCACGTCACGATATGTACAATGTCTTCAACATGGGCATCGGTTACATGATGATCGTTAAACCGGAAGATGTCGATGCCGTCACGGCACGCCTTGCCCGTGAAAATGAGACGGTCTATACGATTGGAACAGTCACGGATGAACCGGGTGTCCGTATTCATGGAGTCGATCAATGAAAATCGCCTGTTTTGCCTCGGGAAGTGGCAGTAATGTCGAAGCATTGTTTGAAGCGATTGACCAAGGACGTCTGCAGGCTACGATTGAACTCGTCGTCTGTGATCAAAAACAAGCAAAAGTGATTGAGCGGGCGCGCGCACGCGGTTGTGATGTCTTTGTCTTCACGGCCAAAGACTATCCGGATAAACGGTCGTTCGAGCGCGAAATCGTCGCTGAACTAGAGCGACGAGACGTGGAACGGATTATCTTAGCCGGCTATATGCGGTTGATCGGGGATGTCCTGCTGTTGCATTATGCGGGGCGAATCGTCAACATCCACCCATCTCTGCTTCCGGCTTTTCCGGGAAAAGATGCAATCGGGCAAGCATTTCGTGGCGGAGTCAAAATCACAGGTGTTACAATTCATATAGTCGATGAAGGCATGGATACAGGACCGATCATGGCACAAGAAGCAGTTCGGATTACAGAGAATATGACACGGGAAACGCTCCAACAAGCGATTCAGCAGGTGGAGCACAGATTGTATCCGCAAGTCATCGAAGAGTGGATGAAAGAGGAGGCAAACGTATGAGAGCGTTAATCAGCGTATCAGACAAAACAGGTATCGTCGAACTGGGGCAGGCGATGCATGAAGCCGGGATCGAATTGATTTCGACAGGCGGGACACATCAAGTCCTTGAAGCAGCAGGACTTCCGGTCATTGGTATCAGTGAAGTCACACAATTCCCGGAGATGCTGGATGGTCGGGTCAAAACCCTTCATCCGATGGTCCATGGTGGATTGCTCGGACGTCGTGATCTTGAAAGCCACCGCGAACAGATGGCCGAGCAACAAATCAAACCGATTGATTTTGTTGTCGTCAATCTGTATCCGTTTAAAGAAACAGTCATGAATGAGGATGTCTCTTATGCGGATGCGATCGAGAATATTGATATCGGTGGACCGAGCATGATTCGTTCTGCCGCAAAAAATCATGCCGCCGTGACGGTCATCGTTGATCCGGCAGATTACGCAGATGTCATCAACGAGATTCATCTTGGTGGAACGACGTTCGAAACACGCCAAAAGCTGGCAGCAAAAGCATTCCGCCATACAGCGGCTTACGATGCCTTGATTGCGGACTACTTCTTGACGCAGACAGGCGAAAAGTTCCCGGATCAGTTGACGATCACGCTAGAGAAGGTTCAGGATCTGCGCTATGGAGAAAATCCACACCAGGAAGCCGCCTTTTACAAAACGCCGATTTACCGCGGGGCATCACTCGCTTCGGCGAAGCAACTCCACGGCAAAGAATTGTCCTACAACAATATTCAGGATGCCAATGCAGCGCTTGAGATTCTCGATGAGTTCCGCGAAGCGGCAGCCGTCGTCGTCAAACACATGAATCCATGTGGCGTCGCGGTTGGTCCGACAATCGACGAAGCCTTCCGCCGGGCGCATGCAGCCGATCCTATCTCCATCTTCGGTGGGATTGTGGCCTTAAACCGTGAAGTCGATCTCGAAACAGCAGAACAATTAAGTGGAATCTTCCTCGAAATCATCATCGCTCCTTCCTTTACGGAAGACGCGTTTACGTTGCTTGCAGCGAAGAAAAATCTTCGGTTACTCGAACTGGATGTCAAACGTGTCCAAGCGATTCGTTATACGGCAGTCGCCGGTGGCATGCTAGTGCAAGACAGTGACGATGAGACACTCGATGATGCGTCAGCACGTGTTGTAACGGACCGGAAACCGACGGCAGCTGAATGGGAAGACTTAAAACTCGCTTGGCGTGCGGTCAAACACGTCAAATCGAACGCAATCGTCATTGCGAAAGACGAAGTGACGGTCGGCGTCGGCGCCGGACAGATGAACCGTGTTGGTTCAGCAAATATTGCGATTACACAAGCCGGCGATAAAGCGATTGGTGCCGCAATGGGCTCGGATGCATTCTTCCCGATGGGGGATACGGTCGAGGCAGCGGCAGCAGCAGGAATTACAGCGATCATTCAACCGGGCGGTTCGATTCGCGACCAAGAATCGATTGATGCGTGTAACAAACACGGCATCACGATGATCTTTACGAACGTTCGTCATTTTAAACACTAAGCGGAGGCGGTCCGAGTGAAAGTATTAGTAGTCGGTAAAGGTGGACGCGAGCATGCACTCGTATGGAAATTGGCACAGGATGTCCGGATCGAGACGATTTATGCAGCACCCGGAAACGTCGGAATGACGGAAGCGGTCTGTGTGCCGATCCGGGAAGACGCAATTGAAGAATTGGTTCGGTTCGCGCGGGATGAGCAGATTGACTGGACGATTGTTGGACCAGAGGGACCGCTTGTGCTCGGAATCGTCAATGCGTTTCAAGCAGCTGGACTAAAGATTTTTGGACCGTCACGCGAAGCGGCGGCGATTGAAGGCAGTAAACAATTCGCTAAAGCCTTGATGGACCGGGCCGGTATTCCGACGGCCGACTATGCCGTCTTTACATCAGCGGTGGAAGCAAATGCCTACATCCGCAAGCAGGGGGCGCCGATCGTCATCAAAGCCGACGGCCTCGCGGCAGGGAAAGGTGTAACGGTTGCAACAACGACGGATCAGGCGATTCAGGCAGTCGATGAGATTTTTGCCGGTGACTTTGGTCAGCAGAGCAGTGTCGTCATTGAAGAATGTCTCGTCGGCGAAGAATGTTCACTGATGGCATTCGTACACGAAGAAACCGTCATTCCGATGGTGTTGTCGCAAGATCATAAACGGGCCTTTGACGGGGATACCGGTCCGAATACAGGCGGAATGGGGGCGTACAGTCCCTTGCCACAATTTGACGAACAAGCTGTGACGGAAGAAGCGATGCAACGTGTCATCCGTCCGCTCGTCGAGCAGATGGCAAGCGAAGGGATTCCGTTTACCGGCTTTTTATATGCGGGTCTGATGTTGACGAGTCGCGGACCATCCGTCATTGAGTTCAACGCCCGTTTCGGTGATCCGGAAACAGAAGTGATTCTGCCACGGCTCGAGACGGAGTTGCTTGACGTCATCATGCCATTGATGCAAGGTGACATTCCAGAAGTCGTCTGGTCGGATGAAGCGGTCGTCGGTGTTGTCATCGCGGCAAACGGTTATCCGGAACAACCGATTACGGGGCATCCTATTCACACGTCGACGATCGGCTCTGATGTTCTCATTTTCCATGCAGGAACGGTCGCAGGCGATGATGAGGTCATCTTATCAGCCGGAGGACGCGTCCTTGTCTGTGTGGCTAAAGCAAAAGACATGAAGCAAGCCGTATCGACCGTTTACCGCGGACTCGATTCGTTTGACCGGACCGGCTTCTTTTACCGGACGGATATCGCCAAAAAAGCATTTCGTACGACATGATTTGTTAACTGCAACAAGCCGGTTCCTCTCACATCATTGAGGGAGGACCGGTCTTTTTTTTGAACAACACGGCGAACGCTACTTGTCTTCCGTGGCAGTTTTGTGTTAATTTGGCGAAATGAATCGAATTGACGACGAATAAGCTTGAAACTTTTCCGGTAACATTTTAGTATAAGAACTATAAGAAAGCGTTTTCATATAAAAAGGAGGTCGAGCTTTCATGAAAAAAAATTGTGGACGGTCCCCATGGACGAAAACAGAAGTCCGCACGCATCAAGCGGTCATCAACGGAAAGCTTGCACCTACACTCGTGATTGAAAATGCGACGTACTTAAATCAAGGACTCAAAGCATGGCGGACGGCTAACATTTGGATCAGCGGCGACCGAATCATCTACGTCGGACCGGACATGCCGGAAACGGCAGATGAAGTCTACGATGCGACGGGCAAATTCATCGTCCCCGGTTACATCGAACCGCATGCCCATCCGTTTCAGTTGTACAATCCGGCGACTCTCGCAAAATTTGCGGCAGAACGCGGCACGACGACACTCGTCAACGATAATATGCTGCTTTTATTAGAACCGACGGAGCAAGCGTTTGCGCAGGTTGACGCACTGGCAGACCTGCCGACATCGATGTACTGGTGGGCACGACTCGACGCTCAAACGGAACTGGATGCCGACAGCATCACGATTGATAACCGACGGATTCAAGCATGGCTGAAGCATCCCCAAGTCATCCAAGCCGGTGAATTAACAGGGTGGCCGCGTTTGTCGCAAGGCGATGACGAGCTGTTGCAATGGATGCAGGATGCGATGAAGCTCGGCAAGCCGATTGAAGGACATTTTCCGGGTGCTTCTGCCAAGACATTGACGAAAATGGCTCTGTTCGGTGTCACAAGTGACCATGAAGCGATGACGGTCGAAGAAGCGCTGACCCGTCTTGAACTCGGCTACACGACGACGATCCGGTATTCGTCGATTCGTCCCGACTTACCGGATATTTTTGCGGGACTCGTTGAAGCGGGATTACAGAACTATGAGAAGGTGCTCGTGACGACAGATGGATCGACTCCATCCTTTTATAAAGCCGGACTGATGGACGAGACCATCCGATTGATGCTTGCCGCGGGGATTGCTCCGGAGGAAGCGTACCGGATTGCTTCGTATAACGCAGCGCGTCACTTTAACCTTGACCATCTGCTTGGCAGTATCGCACCCGGACGGATTGCGCATTTAAACATCCTTGAGGCAAAAGAGAATCCGACGCCGGTCGATGTCGTAGCCCGCGGCACCTGGGTCCGGAAAAACGATATTCCGTGTTATCCGGTCGAAGCATTGGATCGGGCAATCGATTTGATGCCGGCCTCACAGGTGGGAATTGATTTGACGGAACAAGACTTTTCCTTCAGCATGCCGGTTGGTCTTGAAATGGTCAATTCGGTCATCATGAAGCTGTATCAAGTCGAACATGATACAAGCATGCAGGTATTACCCGCCGGATGTGATGAGTCATTTTTGATGCTCATCGACCGCGAAGGCAAATGGCGTCTGAATACGGTCTTAAAAAACTTTGCGACGCATGTCGGCGGACTTGTCAGTTCGTATTCGATCAGCGGCGATATCTTATTGATCGGAAAATCGAAACGAGACATGCAGATTGCCTTTGAACGGATGAAGTCATTCGGCGGCGGTGTCGTCCTTGTCGATGAGGGGGAAGTAATCGCAGAAGTTCCATTGACCTTGATGGGGCAAACGTCCGATTTACCGCTCGAAGATTTGATTGTGCAGGAAACGGCACTTCGGGAAGCTTTGTTTGCACGCGGCTATCAGTATGAAGATCCCATTTATACACTCTTGTTCTTGGCGTCGACGCACCTGCCGTATGTCCGGATTACGCCGCAAGGAATTTATGAAGTGTTACGGAAAAAAGTACTTTTCCCGGCAATTTTGCGCTGACGCTTGAAATTTAAAACGTCGCACTTTAAACTGTTAAAGAGCAACACATGGGAAAGGGAGTTAGACGATGCAACTCGATAAATTGCGTGGAAAAGAACTCGATCAATTATTTACAGCCATCATGAAGATGGATTCATTAGAAGATTGTTATACCCTGTTTGAAGACTTAGCGACGGTCAATGAGATTCAGGCATTGGCACAACGTCTCGAAGTCGCCCGTCAGTTACGTGAAGGTAACACGTACCATAAAATCGAAAAGGCGACAGGGGCTTCGACAGCCACGATTTCGCGTGTGAAACGGTGTCTGAATTATGGTTCCGGCGGCTACGATTTGGCGCTCGCACGATTAGGTCTCGTAGAGGAGGAAGTAGCGGATAACTAACCGGTTATCCGCTATTTCTGTGAAGGAGGACGAAGCCGGATGGATTTAGCGTATCAACAAAAATTGCAACACTTCATTCGAAAACTGACGCCGATCCAGTCACTCGTCATTATTTATTTTATCGCCGTTATCATTGGCGTCATTTTACTTGGGTTGCCCTGGTCGACACAGGGAAATTACAACTGGGATTTCACGGATCTTGTCTTCATGGCGGTCAGTTGTGTCAGCGTGACGGGATTGACGACAGTCTCTGTCTCGGACACGTTCACGACATTCGGTTACTTCATGATCATGATTCTCGTGCAGGTCAGCGGAATCGGATTGATGTCGTTGCATATCGCGATGTGGGTTATCCTCGGCAAACGGATCGGTTTTCGGGAACGGCAACTCGTTGTCCGTGACCAAAACCAGACGACGATGCAAGGAGTCGTCAAATACATTCGCGAAGTCATTCTGATCATCCTATCGATTGAAATCATTGGAGCTTTGATTTTAGGCTTATATTATACGAAGTACTTTCCGACGCTGGGTGAAGCGATGTTACAAGGATTGTTTGGTTCTGTCAGTGCGACGACCAATGCCGGGTTTGATATTACCGGAGAATCGTTATTGCCGTTTCGCGGGGACTTATTTGTCGTGTTCATGCAGATTCTGTTATTGACGCTCGGGGCGATTGGTTTCCCGGTCTTGGTTGAAGTCCGGCGCTATATCTCTTACCGGGCGACACGCCAATCAACGCGTCAACCGTATCATTTTTCATTATTCACGAAATTAACGGCTTCGACGTTCTTTATTTTGGTCCTGTTCGGAACAGCCAGCCTGCTGCTGTTTGAATGGAATCAATCCTTTAAAGGGTTGCCGGTCGGTGAAAAGCTGGTTGATGCCTTGTTCCAATCCGTGACGACCCGAAACGGCGGGCTGACGACGGTCGATATCACGACCTTCTCGCAAGCCTCGATTTTCGTTTTATCGATTCTGATGTTTATCGGGGCGTCGCCCTCCTCCGTCGGGGGAGGGATTCGGACGACGACGTTTGCCGTCGCCGTGCTCAGCGTCGTTGCCTTTATCCGCGGGGAGTATGGGATTAAAATTTTTGGACGTGAGATCGGACAGTCCGATATTTGGAAAGCGTTTGTCGTCATCGTCGTCTCGACCGGCGTGACGATGATCGGGTTGATTGTCTTATTGATCTTTGAAGATGCTCCGTTCCTGGTCTTGTTTTTTGAAGCCTGTTCGGCGTTTGGAACAACTGGATTGTCACTTGGGATTACGAGTGAGTTATCCGATGTCGGCAAATGGACCTTATCGGTCTTGATGTTCATCGGACGAATCGGTGTCATTTCCTTTGTGCTATTGCTCAAAGCCAACCAGCCGAAACGGAATTACAATTATCCAAAAGAATCGGTCATCATCGGTTAAGGAGGTTGCGTCATGCAACGTGCATTTTGGATCAACTTTGGTTATATCTTCATGGTTCCGGCTTTGCCGTTTCTGGCGATCGTCAACGGACGGGCGCTCTGTTCGCCGGACTCACCGTTACTGGATGTGCCGGTGCTTGGTTTTTTCTTGGCTGAACCATGGGCGTTTGCCGTCCTCTATGCCTTTGTCGCGCTGGGTCTTGCCGCGTTGTTGACGAAACGCCAAGTCCGGACTTGAAAGGCTTATCCCATCCCGCTCTGCGCGAGATGGGATTTTGTTTTATACTGGGTACAGAGAATGAGAAGAGAGGATGGAACGAACATGTTGTTACCCTATAATGAATGGCGTCATGTCTTTAAACTCGATCCGGCAAAGGAGATTGAAGAAGAGATTCTTCAGGCGATTGCGACTTCAGGAACCGACGCTATCATCGTCGGAGGAACTGATGACATCACACTCGATGCGACACTTGATTTACTGATGCGATTGCGTCGTTATCCGGTGGCTGTTGCCCTGGAAGTATCAGAGCTCGAAGCGGCGACGATGGGGTTCGATACGTATTTGACACCAAGCGTCCTCAACAGCGGAACGCTTGAGCACGTCATCGAAAAACAAGTCGAGGCGCTGGAAGAAGTCGGTCACATGCTCGCGCATCAAGATCTCGTCGGGGAAGGGTATATCGTTCTGAATCCTGATGCCAAGGTCGCTTGCGTCACGCAGGCCAAAGAGCTCACGGATGATCAAGTGGTCGCTTACGCGCAACTGGCGGACAGCGTCTTCCGGATGCCAATCATTTATTTGGAGTACAGCGGAATCTATGGAGATCCGTCGTTGGTCGCCTCGGTCAAACGTGTCTTGAAGCAAGGCCGTCTGTTCTATGGCGGGGGAATCGATTCCGTCGAACGGGCGCAGGAAATGTTGGCACATGCGGATACAATCATCGTCGGCAACATCATCTATGAGAATTTAGAAGCAGCACTTGCGACAGTCACGGCAACACGATAAAATATAAGAACAAAAGTTCGGAATATAGAAATGAGGCTATTTAGATGTTTAATTTAAGTGAACAGCTTGTCAGCGGTCTGAATCCGGAGCAAGCAAAAGCGGTCAAACATACGGACGGACCCCTGCTGATCATGGCAGGAGCAGGATCAGGAAAAACACGTGTTTTGACACATCGCGTCGCCTATTTGATGGCTGCGAAACAAGTCGCCCCGTGGAACATCTTGGCGATCACGTTTACGAACAAAGCGGCACGCGAGATGCGTGACCGGATTTCCCGGCTCGTCGGCGGTGTCGCCAATGACATCTGGGTATCGACCTTCCACTCGATGTGTGTCCGGATGTTACGCCGGGACATCGAAAAAATCGGCTACAACCGGAACTTCACGATTCTTGATTCGAGTGACCAGCAGTCGGCGCTTAAACTTGTCTTAAAAGAACAAAACCTCGATCCGAAGAAATGGGATCCACGGTCGATGTTGTCGATCATCTCGAGTCAAAAAAACGAATTACGGAGCGCGGAGTTTTACGCCTCAATCGTCACGAACCCGTACGAAAAAACCGTTGCTGAAATCTACAAAGGGTACGAAGCCGTCTTACGCCGCAACAACGCGTTGGATTTTGACGACTTGATCGGGAAGACGACCGAGTTGTTCAAACAAAATCCGGATGTCCTGGCGTTTTACCAACGTAAGTTCCAATACATCCATGTCGATGAGTACCAAGATACGAACAAAGCCCAATATGATCTTGTCAATCTGCTCGCAGCGGCGCACCAAAATTTATGTGTCGTCGGAGACTCGGATCAATCGATTTACCGTTGGCGTGGGGCAGATATCGCCAATATCTTGTCGTTTGAGGAAGATTATCCGACAGCGAAAGTGATTCTGCTTGAACAAAACTACCGGTCTTCGAAACGCATTTTGGACGCAGCGAACCACGTCATTCAAAACAACAGCACCCGTAAAGATAAAAAACTGTGGACGGAAAACGCGGAAGGCGAAAAACTGGTGATCCATACAGCAGAAAACGAACGGGAAGAAGCGTTCTATATCGTCCAGGAAATCCGCAATGCCTTGCGTTACGGAATGAAATTAAACGATGTCGCGATTCTGTACCGGACCAATGCCCAGTCACGGGCGATTGAGGAAACGTTACTCAAATCCAATGTTCCGTACAAGATGATTGGCGGAACGAAGTTCTACGACCGGAAAGAAATCAAGGACGTCTTGGCTTACCTGCGTCTGATTTCCAATCCGAACGAAGATTTATCGTTTGCCCGCATCGTCAATGAACCGAAGCGTGGAATCGGCGCGACGACGATCGATAAATTACGTGATTTCGCGGACTTGCAGGGGGTTTCCCTGATGGAAGCGATCCGTGACATCGAATTGTCGAGCATCGCCCCGAAAACGGCAGCAAAACTGACGGACTTCCGGACGATGATTCTTGGTCTGCAACAGATGCAAGAGTTCATCAGCTTATCCGAGCTGGTGGAAGAAGTGCTTGAGAAGAGCGGCTACCGTCAAGTCTTAAAAGAAGACAAGACACTCGAAGCACAAAGCCGTCTTGAGAACATTAACGAGTTCATCACAGTTGCGCAAAACTTTGAAAAAGAAACGGCAAACGCGGATCCAGAAGAACAGACGATCATTGCCTTCCTGACCGATCTGACGTTGGTCGCCGATGTTGATTCCCTGGATGAAAGTGATCCGGGTGAACAAGTGACGTTGATGACGTTGCACTCAGCGAAGGGACTGGAATTCCCAATCGTCTTCTTGATCGGAATGGAAGAAGGATTGTTCCCGCACAGCCGTTCGCTGCAGGATGAAGATGAGATGGAAGAAGAGCGCCGTCTCGCCTATGTCGGCATTACACGCGCTGAAAAACGATTGTATCTCTCACACGCGCGAATGCGTTCGCTGTACGGTCGGACGAATGCCAATCTCGAATCCCGTTTCCTCGCCGAATTACCGGAGGAAGTGCTCGAGCGGACCGGCAAAAAACCAAAACCGTTGCCGTGGGAAGATCGTCCTGTTCCTCAAGGAAAGGCCGTCATCGGTCGGTCGGTCACGAAACCGACGGCCATGAAGACGTCCGGTGCTGAATCACTCGGCTGGAACGTTGGGGACAAAGCAGAACATGGGAAATGGGGACGCGGAACAGTCGTTCAGACACGCGGATCAGGCGACAGCTTAGAAATCGATATCGCCTTCCCGGAAGTCGGCGTCAAACGATTGCTTGCGAAATTCGCACCGATCAAAAAGGTATGAGTGGAGGCACCAAGATGACAGGACAAGTACGAATCGATGAATTGCGCCAGAAACTGAACCAGTATAGTTATGAATATTACGTCCAAGATCAGCCGACGGTACCGGACAGCACATACGATCAACTGTTGCGTGAACTGACGGAGCTTGAAACTGAAAACCCGGAGCTGATCACACCGGACTCCCCGACGCAACGTGTCGGGGCGGCTCCGCTCGACGCGTTCGAGAAGGTGACACATGACTTACCGATGTTGTCGCTCGGGAACGTATTTGATGAGACGGAGATTCGTGAGTGGGTCGCCCGGATTGAACGATCGCTCGGTCGTTCGACGACATATGTCGCCGAATTAAAGTTTGATGGTCTGGCGATTTCCTTAAAGTACGAAGACGGAAGTCTCGTCCGCGGCGCGACACGCGGCGACGGAACCGTCGGCGAGAACATCACGCAAAATCTGCGGACGATTAAAGCCTTGCCGCTGCGGTTACGTCAAAATGAAACGGTCGAGGTCCGGGGTGAAGCCTATATGCCTAAACAATCGTTCGAACGCCTAAATCAAGATCGGGCGGAACGAGAAGAGGCCTTGTTCGCCAACCCGCGGAATGCGGCAGCCGGAAGTTTGCGCCAGCTCGACTCGTCAATTACGGCGTCCCGTAATCTGTCGCTGTTCGTCTACGGTGTTGGTGTCAATACTCTGAGTGCCCGTTCGCACAGCGAAGCGATGCAACAACTGGCTGAACTCGGATTACCAACAAACAAAGAAATGAAGACGTGTGAAACGGTCGAAGAAATTTTAGCCTACATTGCTCACTGGACATTGGAACGTTCAAATCTGCCGTACGAAATCGATGGCATCGTCCTGAAAGTTGATCGTTATGACGATCAGGAAGAACTCGGTTTCACGGCGAAAAGTCCCCGCTTTGCAACAGCTTATAAATTTGCTGCGGAAGAAGTCATGACGACGGTCGAAGAAGTTGATTTCAGTGTCGGACGAACCGGGAAAGTCACGCCGCGTGCACGCTTTGCTCCAGTCGTCGTCGCGGGATCAACCGTCAGTTATGCGACACTCCACAACGCTGATTTCATTACGGAAAAAGACATTCGTCTGCACGATCAAGTCATCATCAAAAAAGCCGGCGATGTCATTCCTGCGGTCGTCAGCGTCGTCGTCTCGGAACGGACGGGGAACGAACAGCCGATTGAATTTCCGGTCCATTGTCCGGCCTGTCAATCCGAACTCGTTCGATTGGAAGGGGAGGCGGATATCCGGTGTGTCAGTCCCGAATGTCCGGCACAACTTGTGGAAGGCATCATCCATTTTGTATCGCGTCAAGCGATGAACATCGACGGTCTCGGCGAAAAAGTTGTTCGTCAATTGTATGAACACCAAGCAATCCGGACACTCGCCGATTTATACCGCCTCGATCGGGATGAATTGTTGACGTATGAACGGATGGGTGAAACGTCGGTCGACAATCTCCTGAACGCCATTGAAGCCTCGAAGCAGAACTCCTTGGAACGACTGATGTTTGGTCTCGGGATTCGATTGGTTGGTCAAAAAGCAGCTTTCTTGCTTGCAGAGCGGTTTGATTCACTGGATGGGATTGCGCAAGCAGAGTATGAAGAAATTTTAGCGATTGATGGGATTGGCAGTAAAATTGCAGACTCCGTCACGAAGTACTTTGAACATCCGGAAGCGAAAGGCTTAATCAAGGACTTAGCAGAACTCGGACTGAATCAACAATTTCTCGGACAACGGATCGATCAATCGAACGCACCGCTCGCCGGGAAAACGATTGTATTGACCGGAACACTCGAAACACTGAAACGTTCAGAAGCCGGCAAACGGCTGGAGTTGCTCGGGGCGGACGTGACCGGCAGCGTCAGTAAAAAGACGGATATTTTAGTAGCCGGAGAAAAAGCCGGTTCGAAGTTAACGAAAGCTGAGTCGCTTGGGATTGAGATTTGGAATGAAGCCCAATTGCTTGAAGAGTTGGCAAAATACGAAGGATAATATAAAACCCGTCAAACGGCTGGTTTGGATAGAAAAGGGAAGGCGACAGATTCATGCGCCTTCCCTTTTCGTATACGTATACAGTGAATCAGAGCGATTCTGTTTTGATCAAAATTCCTTGTTTAATCAAACGATTGGTCGCTGTTTCCGGAGGATCACATGTGATGAGAGTGATGGTTGCTTGCTTGACGTCTTGATTCAAGACGGAGACATCAGTTGGTTGGACAAGTTTTGAGGTCTTCATTTGGTACGTATAACGGTGACTGGTTGTCGTCACGAAGACAAGCGCGCCTGTCTTCAATTCCGGAAGGCGGTTAAAATGCAATCCTTTCGTGAAACTGCGGTGTCCCGCCAAGGCATAGTTCCCTTTTCCAGGAGCACCGGTCGCTTTGAGATGACCAATGCTTTGATCGAGAGTAGTCGTCGAAGCTCCTTCTAAGATGACCTGCTCAAAATCAAGCGACGGAATTGTCAGTAATCCGCTACCGTTCGTTGCTACAGGCTTCTTCGTTTCTTTGGCATCGACCGCTTGTAAATTTTGTGTCCACTGTTGTTTTAGTTCTTCAGCAGCCCGCGATTTTTGGTGATTGGTATAGAGCGGCCAAAGAATGAGCAGGATGCCGGCAATCAAGAGCATGAGACCTAGAAATCGTTGTCGTTTCATAAAAAAATCCTTTCATCTGCTGAAAAGCAGTGTATACTTTTTTGAAAATCAGGGGAAAACTACAGCTTCCCCGATGGAAAACTATTCTGTTATGATAGAGAGAACGATTTTAAAAACATGGGGTGCGAAAACAGATGAAATCTAAAAAAATAGTAGCGTTGACATTGACGAGTACATTATTTCTCGGCGCGTGTTCGTTTGATTTATCACAGAAAAGCGATACAAAAGAAGTTATTACAGAGAGCCAACAAGGAAAAGAAGTCCAGGCCGTCGTTAGTCCGGCGATTGATACGACTGATTCCTATTACCGGACCGTCTTACCGTTCCGGCCGAGTGTCGCCCGCGGGATGACACAAAAGCGAGTCAGTTCGCGTCTGGAGCTTGACGAAATCGAGACAGGATTGATGCGTCACTCCACTCAATTTTTTGCACCAGATAAATATTATTATCAGGAAGGACAATTGCTGGAAGCCGATCAAATTGCGCAGTGGCTTTTGCGAAAAGGGAAATCCGGCGATGGTGTCAGTGATCCGAACGGCTTGAACCCTGCGTATACGACCGGAAAATCTTACAAAGAAAAAAACCAAAAGTCTCCTTTGATTCTATCGCACATCTTGGAACAGGACTATATGTTGGAAGAAGATAAAAAACTCGAACTGGGTGGTACATCCGTTGCTTTGGTGTTAAACAGCGAATATGTTTTCCAAGACGAAAACTATGGTCCGACTTATACCGTAAAACTCGACGAGAAAAAAGTCATCGCCCAAGGCAAAAAGTTGGCAAACGAGCTGGTCAAGAAAATGCGGAAAACAGAAGGAGTAAAAACAACGCCGATTCACGTTGCTCTGTATCTTCAGGAAAGTGAAGGGTCACCGGTCTCCGGGCATTATGTCACATCCGCCTTCATCGGTCGCGGAAATCAAATCAGCGGCAATGACTGGAAAAATTACGACGAGAAATACTACTACTATCCGTCCAGTGCAGCGACAAAGGATGTTCGGGATGATGCGGCGAAATTCGATTTGTTCAAAGATCGTTTGGAAGATTACTTCCCGAACTACACCGGAATGATGGGGGAAGGTTTTTATCAGGGCGAGGAACTGAAAAAACTCGAAATTAAAATTCCCGTTCAATTTTATGGAAAAGCAGAACTTGTAGCGTTTATTCAATACGTGACCTACTTGCTCGAAAACCGTTGGGAATACAGTCGGAACGTCCCGACGACCATTACCGTCACAAATTTAAACGGGGATACGGAAGCGATGTTGTTCATCGAGCCGGACACGAAAAAGCCAATCGTTAAAATCCGTTAATGTTACGGAAGAAACAGATCTTTGCACAAGCAGGATCTGTTTTTTTGTATTGTCAGATTTCTTTGGATTTACGAAAGTCGTCTTGAGAGCGCATAATAGAGAAGAAGCATAATGCGGATCGGGCGGATTGACGCTGCGTTCGCCTGTTTTAATTCATGGTAAGGGAGCGAGTCGGATGAAAGGTGGTATTTTTTCACAAATTAGTGCCGTCCACGAAGAGTTGCCGTCTTCGTCACGGAAAGTCGCAGATTTTGTTTTAGCGCATATGAATGAGATTGCAGGAATGACGATTCATCATTTGGCAGAAGAATCGGGAACGAGTGCAGCAGCCGTGGTTCGGTTTTGCCGGGCACTCGGTTTAAAAGGATATCCGGAACTCCGGATGCGGATTTCAGCGGATACAGCACGGACAGATTTAAAAGGATACCATGATATCGAAAAAAACGAGCGCCCTGCCGATTTAGTAGAAAAGACGGTCAGCAACAGCATTCAAGCGTTACAGGATACGGCGAAACAATTGAGTGAAGTGCGGATTGCAGAAGCGACACAGGTTTTAGATCACGCACGGGCGATTTATTTTTACGGAATCGGTGCATCAAACGTCGTTGCGCTGGATGCCGCTCAAAAATGGACACGTGTCGGGAAGCTGACGATTCAGGAATCCGATCAACATCTCGTTGCGACGATACTCGCAAACGCAAGTCCGGACGATGTCTTTTTTGCGATTTCTTACAGCGGGGAGACCGAAGAAGTCGTGGAACTGATCCGCCTGGCGAAGATTCGGGGGCTGAAAATCATCAGTTTAACTCGTTTCGGAGATAATCGGATCAGTCAGCTGGCAGATATCGCACTCTGGACGTCACGTGCTCCGGAAGCTCCATTACGCAGCGCGGCTTTGAGCTCACGCCTCGCTCAGCTGTTTGCGATTGATGTGTTGTTTTTATCCTACGCGGCTGTCCATTATGATGATACGATCGAACGGCTACAGTATACACGGGAAAGTGTCAAAATGTTGCACAGTAAAAAATAAGGGGTGTACATAATGAAACAGACAGTGAAAGAGATGGTGGAGCAGTTATTTCCAGTGATGGTCGAACGGCGGCGGTATTTACATCAACATCCGGAATTGTCGTTTCATGAAGTCGATACCCCAAAATTCATTGCGGATCGATTGACGGAGCTTGGTATCGAAGTCCGGACCGGAGTCGGCGGGCGGGGTGTAGTCGGAACCATTCGCGGGGGAAAACCGGGAAAAACAGTCGCCCTGCGTGCAGACTTCGATGCGTTGCCGATTCAGGATGAAAAAGAAGTGGATTACCGATCGACCGTGCCAGGCGTCATGCATGCATGCGGACATGACGGGCACACAGCGACGTTGCTTGCGGTCGCAGAAATCCTTGCCGGTCAGAAAGAACAGTTGGCGGGAAACGTTGTCTTGATTCACCAACATGCGGAAGAAGTGGTTCCGGGCGGCGCACGGGATATGGTTGCTGACGGATGTCTGGACGGCGTCGACGTCATATTCGGAACACATCTGTGGTCGACGACGAAACTCGGAACAATCGGTTACCGGGTGGGTCCGGTCATGGCGGCGGCAGACAAGTTCGAGCTGACGTTGTTCGGACGCGGAGGACACGGCGCGAAGCCGCACGAAACGATTGATGCCGTCGTACTTGGGGCAACCGTCGTCAAGGAGCTGCAAAGTATTGTCAGCCGGCGAATCGATCCGCTTCAGCCGGCGGTCTTGACGATTGGAACACTGCATGCCGGGAATACGTTTAATGTCATTGCCGACAGTGCGGAACTGACAGGTACGGTTCGTACGTTTGATCCTGAAGTCGCCGGACAAATCGTCCATGAAATGGAACGGACCATCAAGGGGATCTGTGATGCGGCGGGGGCGACCTATTCGTTTGCGTACGAAAAAGGATATCCGGCGGTCGTCAACTATCCGGAAGAAACCAATTTATTGCGGACCGTCGCATCAGACATCATGGGTGGGGATCACGTCTTTGAAATCGCACCGACGATGGGCGGCGAAGACTTTGCTTATTATTTGCAACAAGTGCCGGGCACCTTCTTCTTTACGGGAGCAGGAGACGAAACATTTTATCCACATCATCATCCGAAGTTCGACTTTGAAGAACAGGCGATGCAGCATGCGGCTCGTATTTTAGTCGAAGTGACATTACGTTACCTCGAACACTCCGCTAATTGACGAAAAGGCACCCGCTCTCCGGCAGTTGACCGGAAAGCGAGTGCCTTTTTTGATTAAGGGGTTATAAGATTTCCTGAACCCGACCGACTTGACCATCTTCGAGACGGACTTTGATGCCGTGGGGGTGATTCGGCGACTTGGTTAACAAGTCTTTGACGATTCCTTCCGTCCGTTTGCCTGTCCGCTGATCTTGTTTTAACACGATACTGACGTGTTGTCCGATTTTGACATCGGCTCGTTTTTTTCCATCCATGTCTTGATCGCTCCTTTTTCCTAATGCTAGTTGTCAGTATATCATGGTTTTCTGAAACGAAACTTGTTTGAGGAAAATGCGTAAAGTGAAAAGAACAAAGCAACTGTTTAAAAAAAGTTTGACTATATTTGACCAATTGAGCGATCAATTTTATAATTAATGTACAGGATGAAAGTTAAGGGAGTGATGGAAGTGGCGAAAGATTATTATAAAACGCTTGGGATCGAAAAAACGGCATCGAACCAAGACATCAAACGGGCGTACCGGAAGCTTGCGAAGCAGTACCATCCGGATGTCAACCAAGAAGCAAGCGCGGACAAGCGCTTCAAAGAGATTCAAGAAGCGTTTGATATTCTTGGAGATGAAGAAAAACGGACACAGTACGACCGGTACGGCAGTGATTTTGACCGCATGAGCGGAGCCGGTCAGACAGCCGATTATGACGATTTATTCCGTCAGTTCAACGGGCGGCAGACACGTACGGGATCAGCGGGTCAATCGTTCGGGTTTGAAGACATGTTTGGTTCTTTCTTTAATCAAGAAGAAGAAACCGATGAAGAACTGGAACTGACTGTCCCGTTAAGTCACCTCAGTACGAATGAAAAGGTGACGATCAGACTGGCGACAGGCGCCATTCAAATGAGTCTTCCGACAGACGTGTATGACGGGAAAAAAGTCCGTTTGCGCGGTAAAAGCTCGTTGCGAAACCGACAAGGAGTGGCAGGCGATGTGTATGTCACGATTCATTTAAAGGATGATGACCGTTTCCGTCGTCATGAGACGGACGTTATCTCGACGATTCGTGTCTATCCGACGTTACTCGTCTTGGGCGGGGAAGTCGTCGCGGATACACTCGAAGGAAAACGGGTCAAACTGAAGATTAAACCCGGCACGAAACCGGGTTCCCGTCTCCGGATTCCTAATCGGGGACTCAGCAACCGGGAAGGACACCGCGGTGCCTTATTGGTTCAACTGGAGGTCAAACTACCGGAAATGGATTCAGCATTTTACGAAGAGTGGGAAAATCGTTTATCTGTGAAGGAGTGACGGAAAAATGGATTTTGAAAAATTAACCGATCGGGCACACGAAGCCATTGTGTCGGCACAAGCCATTGCTAAGCAACGCCGCCACAGCGAAATCACAGAATGGCATCTGTTGCTCGCGTTGATTTCGCAGGACGAAGGAATCGCCCGAATCGTCTTTGAAAAATTAGATCAACGATTGGATCAACTGGAAGCCGCTGTCAATGATGCAATCGGCCGGTTACCGGCATTGAGTCAATCATCGACGCCGCGCATCAGCAACTCGCTTCTGCAAGTATTGACAGAAGCGGAAACTGAGGCGCGACTCATGCAGGACGATTACGTGTCGGTCGAACATTTACTGCTCGGTCTCGTGAAACAATCGAGTCCTGCGACGCAATACTTGCGGAGTCAAAAAATCACAGAAGACGTATTGCGTGCAGCGATCGTCGAGATGCGGGGAAACCGGAAAGTGACGACTAAAAATCCGGAAGCGACGTTTGATGTCTTGAAAAAATACGGACGGGATCTGGTCGCGGATTTCCGATCCGGCAAAACTGATCCGGTCATCGGTCGTGATGATGAAATCCGTCGGGTCATTCGCATCCTCAGCCGGAAGACAAAAAACAATCCGGTCTTGATCGGTGAACCGGGGGTCGGTAAAACAGCGATCGTCGAAGGATTGGCACAACGGATTGTCCGCGGAGATGTACCGGAAAGTCTGAAAAATAAGCAGTTGTTCAGCCTTGATATGAGTACACTTGTCGCGGGAGCCAAATACCGCGGAGAGTTTGAAGAACGGCTTCAAGCCGTCTTGAATGAAGTTAAGGAAGCGGAAGGACAGATTTTATTATTCATCGATGAATTGCATACGATTGTCGGTGCCGGAAAAACGGACGGGGCGATGGATGCCGGAAACATGCTCAAACCGATGTTGGCCCGCGGTGAATTGCATTGTATCGGAGCGACGACGCTCGACGAATACCGGAAGTACATCGAAAAAGATCCGGCACTTGAACGTCGGTTCCAACAAGTCCTCGTCGCGGAACCGGATGTCGAAGATACGATTTCGATTCTACGTGGCCTGAAAGAACGGTTTGAGATTCATCATGGTGTCCGCATTCACGATAATGCGCTTGTCGCGGCAGCGACCCTGTCAGACCGGTATATTACGGATCGATTTATGCCCGATAAAGCAATCGATTTAGTCGATGAAGCATGTGCGATGATTCGAACGGATATGGAATCGATGCCGGCCGAATTGGATTCGTTGGTCCGGCGGGTCATGCAGCTTGAAATCGAGGAAGCAGCTTTGAAAAAAGAAACCGATGAAGCTTCACGAAAGCGACTGGATATCTTGCAACAGGAACTGAGTTCGGTCCGCGAAGATGAAAGTGCCTTACGGACCCGGTGGCAACGTGAGAAAGACAGCTCGCAAAACGTCCAACAATTACGGGCAGATCTTGAAAAGGCGAAGTTGGCTTTACAGGAAGCAGAAGGTCGGTACGATTTGAATACAGCATCCGAAATCAAGTACGGTCAGATACCGGCACTTGAAAATCAGTTGAAAGTAGCGGAAGAATCAGCGGAACACGTAGCGCATGAATTGGTTCGTGAAGCCGTGACTGACGAAGAGATCGCGGATATCGTCTCGAAGTGGACAGGGATTCCGGTCAGTCGGCTTGCCCAAGGAGAGCGGGAAAAATTATTGTATCTTGAAGATACCTTGCATCAACGGGTGTTCGGTCAAGAAGAGGCGGTTCGTCTGGTTTCGGATGCTGTCATCCGGGCACGGGCCGGCATCAAGGATCCGAACCGTCCGATCGGTTCGTTCTTATTCCTCGGACCGACGGGTGTTGGAAAAACAGAGCTTGCCAAAGCACTTGCAGCGGCGATGTTCGACAGTGAAGAACACATCGTACGGATTGATATGTCAGAGTATATGGAAAAGCATAACGTATCGCGTCTGGTAGGAGCGCCTCCCGGTTATGTCGGGTATGAAGAAGGAGGGCAGTTGACGGAAGCAGTCCGTCGGAGTCCGTATTCGGTCCTCTTGTTTGACGAAATCGAGAAGGCACACGGGGATGTTTTTAATATCCTTTTGCAAGTCTTGGACGACGGACGTTTAACAGATGCCCAGGGACGAGTGGTTGATTTTAAAAATACGATTGTCATCATGACGTCAAACATCGGCTCGAACATCCTGCTTGAAGCAGCAAAAGACGGTCACATCGATGCAGGGGAAGAAGAAGCGGTCATGAACGAATTGAAAAATCATTTCCGACCCGAGTTCTTGAACCGGATTGATGATACGATTTTGTTCCATCCATTGCAACGGGCGGAAATCGAGCGGATCATCGATAAAGCAGTCAGCAAAATGGCTGACCGTCTGTCTGGTCGTGAGATTACGATTGATGTAACGGACGCCGCGAAGACGTTGATTTTTAATGAAGCGTTTGAACCGCAGTACGGGGCACGCCCAATTAACCGGTATATTCAACGGACGATTGAAACGAAGCTTGCACGTGCTTTGATCAGTGGAGCTATCCAAGACGGCTCCCATGTTGCGATTGACACGGATGGGTTTGAGTTAGTCATTCGATGAAGAAATAAGAAAAGGTCGCCTCCTCCTTTAACGATTAAAGGAGAGGCGACCTTTTTAACGGGATGAAACAGGAAACCGAAGAACAGCATATCTCGTTTCTGTAAAGCATGATAAGCTATTAAAAACGACAGGAAGAGGGACTTCAATGAATGTAACGCAACAACAACTCGAAGAATTAATCGCTGAATGCCGTCCGTATACAGTCCTCGGACAGGTGGCCAGTTATATACCGGAACTTGCCAAATCGGAACCGACACAGCTTGGTATTGCCGTCTGTAATGCAGATGGCAGTTTTGTTTCGGCGGGAGACGCCGAAACGATGTTCACTTTACAAAGTGTATCGAAAATCATTACGTTGGCATTTGTCCTCGAGACATTTGGTGAAGACTATGTTTTCTCGAAAGTCGGAATGGAGCCGACGGGTGATGCCTTCAACTCGATTGCGAAACTGGAAGAGACGATTCCGACAAAACCGCTGAATCCGATGATCAATGCCGGTGCGCTGGCTGTTACGAGCATGTTGCCTGGAGAAAATGCTGCAGATAAATTGGACCGGTTACGTCAATTCATTGCCGATTTACTCGATATTGATTTCGAAATGGTCAAATATGATGCCGAAGTCGCCAAATCCGAATTTGAGACGACGGATTTGAATCGTGCCTTACTCTATTTCATGCGGTATCATGGGGTCATTGAAGGAAACGTCGAAGAAATCATCGATGTCTATACGAAACAGTGTGCGATTTTAACCAATTGTAAAGGACTCGCGATGATGGGGAAAATTTTAAGTCAGTCCGGTAAAACTCCTTCCGGCCATCAAGTCATTTCCCGACGTAATGCCCGAATCATCCGGGCAATCATGACGACATGCGGCATGTATGATGCGTCCGGTGAATTTTCTGTTCAAGTCGGATTACCGGGGAAAAGTGGTGTGTCCGGAGCCATCGTCGCGTGCGGTCGAAGCGATTTTGATATGGCGGATCTTGGTATCGGTATTTTTGGACCGGCACTGGATTTAAAAGGCAATTCGATTGCCGGAACAAAGATGCTTGAATTACTTGTCCAGCGCCATCCTTAACTAAAGGAGAGCTGATCGAGCCGTTTTGACAGTTTTTTCTCCAAGCGGTCGATTTCTTTTTGTTGCTCGATCCGTTGAGCAGCTGGAACGGTAAAAATTCGCCAACGTTCGAGACGATTATACGTGTCGTTGATATCGCCGAGCTGTGTTTGAATACGCTTCAGTCGATCGACGGAAGATTTGGGGACATCTGTGTACGGACGTAAATACTCGACTGTATAGCGGTAAAATTTTGTCGCGAGCCGAAGTTCATGCATCATGTGGATTCGTTTACGGCCTTCCTGATGTTGAACTTTTTCGTAGTGAAGCTTTTTTTTGTCAAATCGTTTTTCAGCCGTTTGCAACAACTCTTGTTCATCCATTCGTTTTAATTGTTTGGTCAAGCGGCCGGCCAAAAATCGCCGGACGGACCGGTCGAGCTCATCGGAAATCAGCAGGTGCATCGTTTCAAGCAACGTAGCCCGCTTGCCTTGAAGTTGAAGCGCCAAATGCTCGGCAAATAACTGTTCAATGGGAGAATCGACGGGTTGTTGACTCAGTTGGACGTCCAAATCCCGGACTTGACCAAAAGCAGCCATCAAACGTTTCCAAATCAAATAAATCGGTTCTTCCGTTTGATCCAACAGTTTAGCGAAAGTAATCAGCTTACGTAAACGGATCCGTGCCTGATGAACATCTTCCGGATTGTTAAACGTTTGCGCCTCTTTGGCATAATGATTAAACGTTGACCATGTTTCAAGTAACTCAAACGTCAAATTTTCAGCATCACGATGCTTCATATGAATCCCTCCTTCAATCATTTACGTAGAATAAAAAATAAACCTGAACAGTTTAATAAAAAATAGGGTGTCTATTGCCCCGAAATGTGGTGGAACAATGTTAGAAACAACTACGCTGTCGGGAAAGATTCAACAATTCATGAAGATTTTCTTTCCCATCCTGGTCACACAGGTAGCGTTTTACTTAATTAGTTTTTTTGATACGGTCATGGCAGGTCGATATGGTTCAGCAGATTTAGCCGGAGTCGGAGTCGGAGCCAGTTTATGGGCGCCGGTCTATACGGGATTGACAGGGATATTACTCGCAGTCGCTCCGCTTGTTTCGCAAGCGATGGGAGCGAGAAAAGAACGGGAAGTCAAACGAATCGTGATTCAGGCTCTATATGTGTCCGTCGCTATCATCGTACTGACACTTCTGCTTGGACTGGTGTTCGTTAATCCGATTTTGCATCAAATGGAATTATCGGATGAGGCGCGTCACGTCGCCCGCGTCTATCTCATCATGTTGGGTTTTGGTATCATTCCGATGTTCGTTTTCTTCGTCCTGCGCACTTTAATTGATTCGCTGGGCAAATCGAACATCACGATGACATTATTATTATTCTCTTTACCCGTTAATGTCGCTTTCAATTATCTGTTTATCTTCGGAAAGTTTGGTTTTCCGGAACTTGGTGGAATCGGAGCCGGTGTTGCGACAGCAATCACGTATTGGATTTTATGTATCGCAGTTGTCGGTGTCGTTTTAAAAGGTGAACTTTTTCAACGGCTTGGGATTCTCAGACGCTTTTATAAGCCAGATGTCAGCCGGATCAAAGAACTGGTTCTGCTGGGTGCTCCGATTGGCTTAGCTATTTTTTCCGAAGTCAGTATCTTTTCAGCCGTCACGTTGTTACTTGGTGCCTACGGCGATGTCGTCATTGGCGCGTATCAAGCAGCGATTAATTTTGCTTCGTTTGTGTACATGATTCCACTCTCGGCAGCGTCGGCCTTAACGATTACCGTCGGATTTGAGATGGGGGCGAAACGGGTCAAAGACGCCGTCCAGTATGTGTGGATCGGTTTATTGCTGTGTTTGGTCGTGTCGTTGTTTTCCGGTGGATTGCTGTATGTGCAAAACGAACAAATCGCAGCGCTTTACAGCAATGATCCTGCTGTCATCAAAATGGCGGCACATTTCATGATTTTAGCGATATTCTTTCAGTTGTCTGATGCGGTTGCCGCGCCGACACAAGGCGCTCTTCGCGGATTCAAGGATGTAAACGTCACGTTTATTTTAACCATTACAGCGTACTGGGTTATCGGTCTTCCGCTTGGCTTTTACTTCGAGCGGTTTACAGCACTCGGACCAGACGGATATTGGTGGGGATTGATCATCGGACTCGCTGTCGGAGCAAGTCTCCTCTTGCTCCGCTTGATGCATCTGGTCAGAAAATCAAAGGAGGTCGTAAAATGAGATTCAATAAACAACGTCTGTTGACGGTGGCGAAAATCATTTTGCCGATTATCTTGATTGCCTTCATTTTTTATCAAGGACAAAATGAATTGAAAAGCTTATCGTTAAAAGAATCGATTCGGGCGATTCAGCAAATTCCATCCTGGGAATTTATTCTGTTGATTTTGGCGGGACTGGCTGCCGTCGCAACGATGTTCTTTTATGATTATTTTTTATTGCGCTCTCTCCAAGTGAAAGTTCCGCTTGGCTTGATTTTTCGGGCGTCCTGGATTGCCAACTCGTTTAACGGTATTATCGGCTTTGGCGGACTGGCGGGAATAGGGGTCCGGACGGCGCTTTACCGTCCGTTCGTAGAAGGAAGCCGGTTACTCAAAGCCATTGGTTGGATGGCTCCGACTTTAATCAGCGGGTTGTCGATTTTATCGGCTTTGTCGTTAGTGAATGTCTTTCCGGCATTTGAAGTATTGGAACTGAAGAAATGGCTTTGGCCGGTTATTATCGGTGTTGCCTTCTTTTTCCCGGTCTATCTGTTGTTTACGTTCCGACGGGGAAGCAGCAGTATCCGACCGTCATCGATTGCCCTGTATTCCCTTGTTTCGCTCGCGGAATGGTTCAGTGCCGGTGTGGTTGTTTATTTCATCTTAGCGGCACTTGGAACAGACGTCAGTTTCTCAAAAGTCATCGGTGTCTTCATCATCGCTGCGACAGCCGGTTTGATTTCGATGGTTCCGGGGGGATTCGGCTCGTTTGACCTTGTCTTTTTGATTGGTATGCAGCGTGCAGGTGTCGAAGAAGGTATCGTGTTGACCGGTTTATTGATTTATCGTCTGGTCTATTACTTGATTCCGTTCGTCATCGGTGTCATCTTCTCGGCCCGCGAATTCAGCGGACCCGTCGTCAAGATGATCGAAGATAAACCGATTGTTGGTCCGTCCGTCGAGGTCGGCGGTGTCATTTGGCGTCTTCAGTTACGGTTTTTAAGTAAGGTGCGGCACTTTACGTTAGCCTTGATTACCTTACTCGCAGGCATCACGATTTGGGGTCTTGCCATCCTGCCGCCGAATTCCACGCAGTATGAGTATCTGGAAGGACGTTTGCCCCACGAATTGTTGCTGCTTGCGAACAGTTTCTTTCTGATGGCCGGCTTATTGTATGTCTTGCTTGCCCCGTCTCTGTACCGACGGACGAAACGATCACTTTATATGGTCTATGGAGTCTCCGTTTTCGCTTTAATCGGAATGGCGTTGCGTGGATTTAATTTAATCTCCTTATCCGTCGTTCTGATTGTCTTGGTGTTGGTCACAATGTCAAGAAACGCTTTTCATCGTGAACGGACGTTGATTACGACGACACGTTTAATTCGGTCGGCAGGGGCATGGGTATTATACATCGGCGGGTTCGTCTTTTTCGGATACGCTTTTTATACACTTGGTTCGGCGGACGGAACGAAAGTATATCCGGCACACGAAATCTTTATGTTTGCAGTGAGTGCGACGATTTTTGCACTGGTTTACTTGCTCGTCTTTATCCGTTTATTCAACACATTCAACCAACCGATTCTCGGGGAAAAATTGGATTTACAAAAAGTAAGGAATGTCCTGATGGAAGAAGGCGGAAACTACTTAAGTCATCTCGCTTTTTTAGGTGATAAACGCTTTTTCTTCTCGGAGTCCGGACGTTCGTTCATTCAGTTCAGTCAAACCGGCAACCGGATCATGATGCTTGGCGATCCGAGTGGGAATTCTGAGGAACACTCGCAATTGATTGCTTGTTTTTTGCGACGTGTCGAGGACCTTGGATACATTCCGAATATCTATCAGATTCAAGCACAAAACATGTCGCTGTATCATGATTTCGGCTTTAATTTCTTTAAGCTTGGAGAAGAAGCGATAGTCGACATGACGACATTTACGGTTTCCGGAAAAAAACGGGCTGGCTTACGATCCATTAAAAACCGATTTGAGCGTGAAGGGATGACGTTTGAAGTGCTCTCTCCTCCGTTCAGTGAATCTTTGATTCAGCAACTGCAGGAGGTTTCAGATGAATGGCTCGGCAGTAAATCTGAAAAAGGATTCTCCCTCGGTTATTTCGATGTGTCTTATCTGAATCAAGCCCCAATCGGTATTATGCGCGATGCAGGAAACGAGATGCTTGGTTTCATGACGTTCATGCCGGCTTATCAAGAAGGTGTCCTGTCGATTGATTTGATGCGTTTTCGCCCGGAAGGTCCAAACGGAATCATGGATGCGATGTTTATCCGTCTGTTTGATTATGCGACGGAGCAGGGCTATCATACGTTTAACATGGGAATGGCTCCGTTGTCTTCGGTTGGTGAAGACGAGACATCTTTTTGGCAGGAACGGGTGGCAGCCGATGTCTTCAATAATATTCGTTACATGTACAGTTTCACCGGCTTAAGACGTTATAAAGAGAAGTACGATCCAAAATGGGAAGGTCGTTATCTTGCGTATCGGAAACGTCAGTCCTTGACGCTTGCTATTTTGAAAGCGACCCGTTTGATTTCAAAGAAGAAAGATCGCATTTTATTACCGTAATGAGCAGAAGATTCCGATGGTCACGTCGGAGTCTTCTTTTTTGAATAATCATTTAAATGTATAAAGGTCTATACAACTAGAATAAATGGCAGTATACTGGACATGCAGAAGTTGAAAGTAGCGGAATTCAGAGAAGAAAGGAAGAATACCTATGACAAGTATCATCCATGCAGAAATTTATACAGGACAAACTGTCATTCAAAGTGGGTTTATCCGGTTTTGTCAAACGATTCAAGAAATCGGAGCGATGACCGACTATACGGCACAGGATGAAGAGGTTATTGATCTCAAAGGAAAACGAATCATTCCGGGAATGATCGATGTGCACATTCACGGTGGATATGATGTCGACACGATGGACGGGGACCGAGAGGCTTTAGTCCGTTTGAGTGAGGCGATGCTCGCAGAGGGTGTGACGTCATTTTTTGCAACGACGATTACACAAGACTGGGAACAAATCACGTGCGCTCTTCAAGCAGCGCGGGACGTCATTGAGACCCGTCAAACGACCATTGAAGGCATTCATCTCGAAGGACCTTTCATTAATCCTGATTATGCAGGGGCACAACCTCTTGCATTCATCGTCGAACCGGACGTCGAACAGTTTTTAAAATGGCAACAGGCTTCCGGGAATCACATTAAGCTCGTGACCTATGCTCCAGAACGTTCCGGGGCACGTGCTTTCGAAACCGCAGTTCGAGAAACGGGAGCGGTTCCGTCGGCCGGACATACCGATGCGACCTTTGAGGAAAATCGTACAGGCAATGTAACGCACGGAACGCATCTCTATAACCAGATGCGTGCCCTGCACCACCGGGAACCGGGGACGGTCGGCTATTGTTTGTTGGAACGGACAGTATTTGCAGAAATCATTCCGGATGGAATTCACAGTTCGAAAGAAATGGTGGAATTCGCTTACCGGATGAAGGGACCGGAGCGGTTGACGATCATCACAGATGCGATGCGGGCGAAAGGACTATCTGACGGAGCGTATGAACTGGGCGGGCAGGCGGTAGAGGTAAAAGAGGGGGCAGCTCGGTTGATGAACGGAAGCTTGGCGGGAAGCGTCTTGACGATGGATCAAGCTTTACGGAATATCATCGCTTTTACCGGTTGTTCACTGGAACAAGCGGTACAGATGACATCAGTCAATCAAGCAGAAGAGTTCGGATTAACGCAAAAAGGACGGCTTGAGCAAGGGAAAGATGCCGATTTTGTTGTACTCGATACCGATCTGAACGTCGAACAAACGATACATCGTGGGATAATCCATCATTTCCAAAAACGAGAGGGGTAAAGATAAATGAAATGGATGATAGTAGAAAAAGGCGAGGAACTGGCGAACGTTTCTTATCAACTGATTAAACAAGAAATAATGAGACATCCGGAAGGACTGACGATTGGTCTTGCGACCGGAAGCTCTCCACTCGGTGTATATGAAGAATGGCGCAAAGACCAGCCGGACTGCCGGCACGTAACGACCGTCAACTTGGATGAATACGTCGGACTGGCACCGGATCATCCGCACAGTTACCATACGTTCATGAACGAACACCTGTTTAACAGCATATCGTTTAAACAATCCCACCTTCCAATCGGGAATACAGTGGATCCGGTTCAGGAAAGTGAACGATACGAACAGCTTGTCCGAAAGCTCGGAATTGATTTACAACTGCTCGGTATTGGATCAAACGGTCACATCGCCTTTAACGAACCCGGAACACCGTTTGATGCCAAAACACATGTCACGGAATTGACGGAATCGACCCGACAAGCCAACCAACGATTTTTTGATGAACTGAAAGATGTCCCGGTGAAAGCCATCACGATGGGAATCGGAACCATCATGGAAGCGAAAAAAATTCTGCTTGTTGCGTCAAGCGCACGGAAAGCGGAAGCTGTACGCGATATGATGGAAGGACCGGCAACGACTGAATGCCCGGCTACCATTTTGCAACGTCATGCGGATGTCATGGTCGTTTTGGACGAAGAAGCAGCCGGTCTGTTGTCGGAAGAAGCAAAACGAACCGGACGTGCAGCGTATATGAATTTTATGAAATGAATCGAACAGATCAACTCGTCTTTGATGAGAGCGGACTTAAAAAAACCGCTTTTATGAAGGACGGGTTTTCTTGTGTTGACTCTTAAATCGTGTGATAGGGCAATGGTGAATCACATGATTTTAACGGAAACGTAAATTGACTTTTTAATAAAAGTACGGATAATGGAGAATAGTGAACTTTACAGAAAATTTACATGAAAATGAGGGCTTACGGATGCAGACGAGATCAGCAAGAAAGAAGCAACCGAGTGCTGGCAAGATGTTCATCAAAGTGATTGCGGCCTTGGTATTACTTTTGACTGTTATCGGTTCCGGTTACGCGGGAGCGGTTTTCATAAAAACGCAGGAAACATTGGCACGTACACAAATCAAGATTCCGGGATCAAAAGTCAGTTCAAAATACGACGATGTTCCATCCGAATCGTTTTTGATTTTAGGGACGGATGAAACAAAAGCAAGTAAATCAAGAAAGGAGCCGGCACGGTCGGACGTCATGATTGTCGGGGTCTTGAATAAAAAGACCGAGCAATTGGTGCTAACCAGCATTCCACGGGATTCGCTCGTCAATATCGATTATTCGAAATACGACGTCCCTTACGGAAAGACCGGTATTGAACAAGACAAGATTACGCACGCCCATTATTTCGGTTCGATGGATCAATCGAGCTCATATAATGGAATTAAGCTGGCACGCGAGACGACTGAAAATTTACTTGGTATTGACATCAATCATGTTGTTAAAGTGAATTTCCAAGGGTTTGTTCAGTTGATTGATGCCTTAAATGGTGTGGACGTGGATGTCCGCTACGCCTTCAAAGAACAGGATTCAGCCCGTAAGGCAGGAACGATTACGGTCGATAAAGGTATGCAACATCTGACAGGGGAACAAGCATTGGCGTATGTACGAAATCGTCATGATGATCCGCTCGGAGACATCGGTCGGGGACAAAAGCAGATGCAGGTCATTCAAGCGGTAGCGAAAGAAGCAGCAAGCTTCCGTTCGCTTGGCGCCTACCGTGACATCTTAGATGCTGTTGGAGACAACGTCGAAACAAACTTAGGACCAAACGATTACCTTCGTTTAGTAGATTTTACAACTGCGTTACGCAATACGACCGAGTATCAGCTCGCGGGTGAAGGATATATTGGAATCAGCGGCAAATGGGAGTACCATTTGGATCCGAATCAACTCGACCGCGTCAAATCAAACTTGATGAAGGCGATGCAAGGACAGGAAGTATATCCAATCAAGGATGAGACGGAAACGCCGGTAGACACAGATTCGACGACAGTAGAGCCAACAACCATTCAATAACTGTTTAAAACAGACAGTTCTCAAAAGCACACGTTTCAGATACTTTCTTGGAAAGCATCCTGAAACGTGTGCTTTTTTTATTCAAAAACAGGAGAGGAATTGAATCCCCTCCTGTTTTCAGATAAGAATCAGCGTTGTCGTTCCATTTCGACCGTAAACGTATACCGGTCACCACGGTATGCTGAGATGACATATTCAAACGGTTGATTGGTCGCAAGGAAAGTTAACTGTTCGACGGACAAAACCGGAGAATTGACGGATAATCCCAAGTGCTGGGCTTCTTCCTTTGTCGCAAGACGTGATTCAAAAGTCTGGCTGGCACGACCGAGATTAAGCCCGCTTGCCTCGGCAAAGGCATAAAGGGAAGTGATGGCGACTTCTTGGTTTAAACCCGGCAACAACTGTTCCGGAATATACACGGTCTCTAGTGCAAGCGGCTGATTGTTTGCAATCCGTAACCGTTTCAACTCGTATACGTTCGCGCCTTCACGGATACCGAGTTTATTGGCAATCGTCATTTCAGCGGCGATCATTTGATACGACAACAGTTCACTCGTCGGCTCCAATCCAAGATGCTCCATCTCTTCTGAAAAACTGGTCAACCCAGACAATTGCATGACGATTTTTTTATTGGCGACGAACGTGCCGCGCCCTTTTTGACGGATCAGATAGCCGGCATTCACTAAATTCGAAATCGCTTGACGGACCGTCATTCGGCTGATTTGATGGGCCTCTGCGAATTCACGTTCGGACGGAATTAAATCACCTGGCTGTAACAGACCGTTCTCGATTTGTTGTTTTAAAGCAGCTTCGATTTGGTAGTAGATTGGAAGTGGTGAATTTTTATTGATATGCTGAATCACGGCATTTCGTCCCTTCGCGGTCGATAGTCTTTCATCTAGTGTACTAGGAAATAGACATGTCGACAAACGATTGCACGTGATTTGTGGCATAATAGAAGCAAATTCAGTGTAAAAAAGGTGGAATGAAGATGCGTTCTGAACAAATTTATCCAGACGTCCGGACTTTCGAATCGATCGTGACGGGTACAAAAGAAGAACAAGGATATTGGGTGACATTAGAACAAAGTTACTTTTATCCGGAAAGTGGGGGACAGCCTGCCGATCGGGGCACGCTAAACGGTATTCCTGTTTTGGATGTCCAGATTAAAGAGGGATACGTTTGGCATCGTCTGGCAAGTCCACTCCTTGAAACCGAAGTGCAAGGTGAAGTCGATGATGACATTCGAACGGATCATGCGGCGCAGCATACGGCGCAACATGTCATTTCCGCAATTCTTCAAGACGAATTCCAAATCAAGACGGTCAGTTTCCGGACCGGCACGGAAGAATCGACTCTTGATCTCGATCTCGATACCTGGGACGACACACTTCAAAATCGTCTGGAAGAACGGTTACGGATGGTGATTCAAGCTAAACTGCCGATCACGGCAACAGAGTATACAGAAGAAGCGGCACTCCAGTTACCCTTACGAAAAACACCACAGGTCACAGGCGAAATTCGAGTCGTTCAGATCGGAGAACTGGATTATAGTGCTTGTGGAGGGACGCATCTTGCCTCGACATCGGAACTGGAACTGATTTTATTCACGGGACTGGAAAAGGTGCGGGGAAATATCCGCTTAGCGTATGTGGCAAAAGATCGGGCGTTCCGATTACTGACGACCGAACGGCGTGCCTTAGCAGAGGCGGCACGGACGTTGTCCGCTAAAAAAGACCAAGTTCATCTTGTTGTGGATGAATTGAAGCAGGAGCAAGTACGTCTGAATCGTCAAATTGGACAGACTGAAGATATGCATGTCAAAACGGTCTTAAAACAAATCCTGACTACGGACGAATCGATTCTCACCGTGCGACATGACCAGGAGGACATCCGCTTTTCAGAAAAGCTGGTGAAAGCCTTGGCAGAAGCAGGGCGGACAGGATTCGTTTGGAACGAGACAGCTAAAAAATTATTCATGTGCAGTTCCGGTTCCATTCATCTCGGACAATTTGCCAAAACACATTTAAAACAGTTTAATGGACGTGGTGGTGGAAGTGAAAACAATGCTCAGGCATTATTCCAGACCCACGAAGAGGCACAAGCTTATATCGAAGCAGTAAAGGAGGAATTACATACATGACAGTAATTCAAGTGAAAACAGCAGAGCAGCAACAAGCGGTTCGAATGATCCGTGAACGGGTTTTTGTCGAGGAACAAGGCGTTCCTCGTAATTTGGAATATGATGCTCATGATGAAACAGCGATTCATTTGCTCGTACTCGATGAGCAGAATCGTCCCGTCGCAACAGGGCGGACCCGCCCGTATGACGAGCAACGGATGAAGGTCGAACGCGTCGCGACACTTGCTGCGACAAGAGGAAAAGGGTATGGCGGCGAGCTGATGCAGGCGATGGAACGGATTGCCCGCCGTGAAGGTCGGATGATTTTAACACTCGGTGCCCAGGTGCAGGCGATTCCTTTTTATCAAGGGCTTGGTTATGCGATTGTTTCCGATGAATTTGATGATGCCGGCATCCCGCACCGGACGATGGAGAAAAAAATTTAACGCTGTTTTTTAAGAAATCCTGAAAAAAGGGTTTCTTTTTTTGAAAGTCTATGTATATATATAATTCATAGTGAATTTTTATACAGACAGATACAGTCGAATTCAAGGAGGAAATAAGAATGACAAAACAAAAATTGATTTTAGCGTATTCCGGTGGACTCGATACTTCAGTTGCCATCAAATGGTTGAGCAAGGATTATGATGTCGTCGCGTTATGCATGGATGTCGGCGAAGGAAAAGATTTATCGGTCATAAAAGAGAAAGCCTTACTCGTCGGTGCGATTGAATCCATCGTTCTTGATGTCAAAGAAGAATTTGCTAATGAATTTGTTTTGCCAGCCCTTCAATATGGTGCTCATTATGAAGGGGCCTATCCTTTGATTTCCGCCCTATCCCGTCCGTTGATTGCTGAAAAGCTGGTCGAAGTGGCTCATGCCCACGGCGCCACAGCAGTCGCCCACGGCTGTACCGGAAAAGGTAACGACCAAGTCCGGTTTGAAGTTTCGGTCGCAGCACTCGATCCGTCACTCGAAGTCATTGCGCCTGTTCGTGAATGGAAATGGTCACGGGAAGAAGAAATCGCCTATGCGAAAGAAAACGATGTGCCGATTCCAATCAATCTCGACAGCCCGTATTCAATTGACATGAACTTATGGGGACGCAGCAATGAATGTGGAGTCCTTGAAAATCCATGGACAGAGCCGCCGCAAGATGCTTATGCCTTGACGGTCGCACCGGAAGACGCACCGGATCAAGCAGAAGAAGTCATCATCGGCTTTGAAGCGGGCGTGCCGGTTTCGATTAACGGAACAGCGCATCCGCTGGCGAAACTGATTACAGAACTGAATATCATCGCTGGCGCACATGGTGTCGGACGGATTGATCACGTCGAGAACCGTTTGGTCGGGATCAAGTCACGTGAAGTCTATGAATGCCCGGGCGCAACGGTCTTACTCAAAGCGCATGCAGCACTCGAAACAATCACGTTGACAAAAGACGTTGCTCACTTTAAACCGATTCTCAGCAAACAATATGCAGAAACCATTTACAACGGATTATTCCATGCACCACTTACAAAAGGACTTAAAGCCTTCTTGACGGCAACGCAACAGGATGTGACCGGTGAAGTCCGTGTCAAACTGTATAAAGGGAACGCGATCGTCACAGGACGTCAATCGACAGTTTCGTTGTATGACGAGAAACTCGCGACTTACACAAAAGAAGATGCCTTTGATCACGAAGCAGCGAAAGGATTCATCAAACTGCATGGTCTTGCGATTGCGACACATGCCAGCGTCCATCGTCAGGAAGGCGTGAAAAAATGACGAAACTATGGGGCGGACGGTTTACGGAAAGTGCTTCCGCTCAAGCGGAGGCCTTCGGCGCATCGATCTCATTTGATCAAAAATTGGCGGCTGTCGATTTACAAGGCAGCCTGGCCCATGCACAGATGTTGTACGAACAAGGGATTCTCGAGGAAACGGAATGGCAACAAATCGAAGCCGGACTTAATCATTTACAAACGACGATTGACCAGCATGTCTATTCACTTGCTGATGAGGATATCCATATGAACCTCGAGCGGTTATTGACGGAACAGATTGGTCCTGTCGCCGGTAAGCTGCATACAGCGCGCAGTCGAAACGATCAGGTCGCAACTGATCTTCATCTCTGGATGGAGCAGCATGTTTTAGAACTCCTGTCGAGTCTTCGCAATCTGCAATCCGTCATCACGGAACAAGCGGAGCAACATGTAGAGACGGTCATGCCCGGCTATACCCATCTGCAACGTGCCCAACCGATCTCGCTCGCGCATCACTTGCTGGCTTACTTTTGGATGTTTGAGCGTGATGCCGAGCGACTGACGGATAACTTGAAGCGGGTCCGGATGTCACCACTTGGTGCCGGTGCACTCGCCGGAACGACTTTCCCGATCAATCGGTTCAAGTCAGCCGAGTTGCTTGGGTTTGCACACGTCTATCCCAACAGTTTGGACGCCGTCTCGGACCGGGACTTCGTCATTGAATACCTTGGGATCGCGTCGACGGTCATGATGCACCTGTCACGGTTCTGTGAAGAAATCATCATCTGGGCGTCGCAAGAATTTTCGTTCATTGAGCTGTCCGATGCGTTTTCGACGGGATCAAGCATGATGCCGCAGAAAAAGAATCCGGACTTCGCGGAATTGATTCGCGGAAAGACAGGACGGGTATATGGAAACTTGATGGGGTTCTTGACGACGATGAAAGCATTACCACTCGCTTACAATAAAGATATGCAAGAAGATAAGGAAGGCGTCTTTGATACGGCTGATACGGTTTTACAGTCGGTTCAGATTTTTACCGGGATGCTCGAATCCGCTACGTTTAAGACAGAAGCGCTCAAGAAGGCGACAATGCAAGACTTCTCGAATGCAACGGAACTGGCCGATTACCTTGTCACAAAAGGCATTCCTTTCCGGGAAGCGCATGAAATCGTCGGCAAAGCCGTCCTGCATTGTGTCCAAATCGGCTGTTTCTTGAAGGATTTGACACTTGAGACGTATCAGACATTCCATCCGGTCATTACGGAAGATGTCTATCCATTGCTCGATCCGGTTCAAGCCGTCGCACGACGGGGCAGTTACGGCGGGACAGGTTTTAACGCTGTTCGCGAACAACTGACCCAAGCGAAGCAGATCCTTCAAAAATCATAAAAAATCAAAAAAGTTTGGCAAATCACTGGATTTAACAAAAAATGTTTGCTATAACTGTAACTAACAACCGACAGATAGAGGCGCGGATGACATCAGTAGCAACACTTACAAAGGCAAGCATGCCAAGTGATGTGAAAGGGGAAATCCGCCGAAGTGAACAAGAAAATGCTTTTTCTTGGTTGCTGGTACAACGGTTAAGATCCGTTGTACTGCCGAAACCCACGTTTCGGAGCGCTATCTTACGTAAAAGAACGAGTGACACTGTCATCGTTTGTCCGATCGTGATAACGACGGGCCGTAGGAACGCTCCTACCGGCCCGTCGTTTTTTTCTGTTTCGGGACAAAAGGAGATAGGATTGTGACAACTGTACTTAAATTTGGTGGTAGTTCGGTTGCGACTGTCGAACAGATTCAGTCTATTGCGAATTATTTGAAGAATCGGACGGATCAAGGCGAAAAATTAGTCGTCGTCGTGTCGGCGATGGGGAAAATGACAGACTCCTTGATTGCGCAAGCTCAAGCAATCACGGATCGACCGGAACGGCGCGAACTCGATCGTCTGCTTGCAATCGGTGAAGAACAGACGATTTCGTTGCTCAGCATCGCCTTGAACTCACTCGGGACAAAGGCCTTGTCTCAGACGGGCGCACAAGCAGGCATCAGTACGATGGGACTCCACACGAAAAGTAAAATCAAACAAATTGACGGTGAATTACTCCGGAAAAAACTGGAGACCTACGATGTCATCATCGTCGCTGGTTTCCAAGGGGTCAATGAACTGGGGGATGTTACGACACTGGGGCGCGGCGGATCGGATACGACAGCCGTCGCACTGGCAGCCGTTCTCGATAAACGGTGTGAAATCTATACGGACGTTGACGGCGTTTATACGGCTGATCCACGGATTCATGCAGCAGCACAGCCGATTCCGCACATTTCATACGATGAGATGATGGAAATGAGTGCTCTCGGATCAAAAGTCATGGAGATGCGGAGTGTCGAGTTAGGTAAAAAATACGGTGTACACATCTTTGTTGGGAAAACACTTGAATCGGAAAGAGGGACTTGGATCATGGAGGCAACGGAAACGATGGAACAAAAAGCGGTCACAAGTGTCAGTGTGACAAAAAACGTCATGACGGTATCGATCAAACACGTACCACAGACAAACTCAGCGGTCGCAGATATCTTTGAATTGTTATCAGGACGTCACGTCAACATCGATATGATCAGTCAGACGACGTTTGACAGTGACATTTTCCTCTCGTTCTCTTGTCCGCTCGACGAAGAAGAGTTTTTGGAAGAAGCCCTGCAGGATATCATCAATCGTTTCCCGACCGTCAAAGTCGACCGTCATAACCAACATGCCAAGTTATCGGTCGTTGGAATCGGAATGCGTGACGCAACAGGCGTCGCTTCGAAATTATTTGCGACATTCCGGGCGGAAAACATCACGTTTTATCAAGTCACGACGTCAGAAATCAGCATCTCGTATACGATTGCGCAAGGCGACATCGAACGGACCGTCGCAGCAATCGCCAATGCGTTTGACCTGTAAGGAGGAAACCATATGTATCATGTAGCAGTCATTGGAGCAACAGGCGCCGTTGGACAAAAAATGTTGCAAGTCTTGGCGGAACTCGACTTTCCGGTTCGTCAAATTTCAGCTTACGCTTCAGCTCGTTCTGCCGGAAAAACCGTTCAGTTCAAAGGACAAGACGTCACGATTCAAGCATTATCGGAGCAAATCACAGAAGACGGCATCGATGTCGCACTGTTCGCAGCAGGCGGAACGATCAGTGAACAGTATGCCCCATTACTCGCTGCAGCAGGAACACTCGTCGTCGACAACTCAAGTGCTTTCCGGATGCAGGCGGATATCCCGCTCGTCGTACCGGAAGTAAACCCGCAGGCAATCGGTCCGAATGATCGATTGATCGCCAATCCGAACTGTTCGACGATTCAATCCGTCGTTGCCCTGGCACCACTTCAGCAGTTTGGTTTACAGCGTATCAACTATACGACGTATCAAGCGGTCTCCGGTTCGGGTCAAAAAGGAATTGAGGATTTGGCCCGCGGCAGCCGCGGCGAAGAACCGGTTAATTATCCGCACCCGATTCACGATAACATCCTGCCGCATATCGATGTGTTCTTACCGGATGGGTATACGAAAGAAGAGCAGAAAATGATTGATGAGACACGCAAAATCTTCCGCTTACCGGAGTTGCCGGTCAGCGCGACATGTGTCCGCGTCCCGGTCACGAACGCTCATTCCGTTGCGATCAACGTGACGTTTGAGCAGGAGACGACGGTCGAAGTGATCCGCGAAGCATTGCGTCAAGCACCCGGCGTCGTCTTGGTCGATGATGTCAGTCAAAATCAGTATCCGATGCCGCTTGATGCCAGTGGAACGGATGACGTATACGTCGGACGGATTCGACAGGATCAGAGTCTTGCGAACACATTCCACATCTGGTGTGTTGCCGACAACATTCGAAAAGGGGCTGCTTCGAACGCCGTCCAAGTGGCGCGTCAAGCACTTGAAAGTTCAATCCATTCTTAAGAAACGGGGAGGAATCCGACATGTTTAAAGGAGCAGGAACAGCACTGGCAACACCGTTCACGTCAACGGGTGAACTGGATTTAACCGTATTTGAACAACTCATCGAACAACAACTCGCGGCAAACATTCAAGCACTGGTCGTCGGTGGGACGACAGGAGAAGGATCGACGCTGACGAATGAAGAGTTCGAGACGTTACTGAAAACGGCGGTCCGTGTGACGGCAGGACGCGTGCCTGTCATTGCCGGAACCGGAACGAACAATACGGCGCAGACAATCGAAAAGACACAAGCGGCGGAACGTCTTGGTGCCGATGCAGCGATGCTCGTGACACCGTATTACAATAAAACTTCACAAGCCGGGCTCGTAGCGCATTTCACGGCTGTCGCGGATGCGGTTTCGCTTCCAATCATGCTGTATAACGTCCCGTCACGTACGGGGGTAGCGATTTCAGTTGAGACTGCCGTGACGCTTGCGAAGCATCCGAACATCCAAGCGTTCAAAGAAGCGAGTGGAGACGTCAGCTTCATGGGTGAACTGATGACGGCTTTACCAAACGACTTTGCCGTTTTCTGCGGCAACGACGATCAAATTCTTCCGTACATGGCATGGGGGGCACAAGGCGTGATTTCCGTCTTGTCGAATCCGTATCCAGCTGAGACGCAAGCCTTGGCAGAAGCGCTGCTCGCAAACGATTACGACACGGCACGCCGGATTCAGAGTGATCTGATGCCTGTCATTTCCGCCTTGTTCAGCGACGTCAATCCGATTCCTGTCAAAGCAGCACTTGAAGAAATCGGAATTGCCGTCGGGGCTCCGCGTCTGCCGCTCGTCCGTCAGTCGGAAGCGGGACATGCGCACCTGCTTGAGACGATGCGGAGTTATAAAGGAGTGGTTGGATGAAACTCGCCATTCACGGATACGGAGCGACCGGACATTACGTGCATGAACTGGCACCGGATGCCGTCGTCGCTGTCATCGACAAAACGAAAACGGCGGAACGTGTGCCCTCATACGGCACGCTCGCCGAAATGACGGAATCGGTTGATGCGATCATCGATTTCTCACACCCGAGCTTGTTGCCGGATCTACTGGATTACGGCATGAGAACGAAGACACCACTCGTCATTGCGACGACCGGTTTCTCGGAAGCCGAACTGCAGACGATTCGCGACGCCTCAAAGCAGATTCCGATTTTCCAATCGTATAATATGTCGTTTGGGATCGCGATAATGCAACAGTTGTTGAAAACACTCGTTCCGCTTGCCGGAGCTTTTGACATCGAACTGCTTGAGAAACACCACAATCAAAAAGTTGATGCACCGAGCGGGACGGCGGAGCTGTTGCTCCGGACAATCCAGGATTTACGAAATGTCCAACCGGTCTACGAACGGGAGTCGACCCGTGAAAAGCGGGAACCAAACGAAATCGGGATGCACTCGATGCGCGGGGGAACGATTTTCGGCGAACACGAAGTGTTGTTTGCCGGCGTCGATGAGTTGATCGAAATCAAACACACGGCGTTATCCAAAAAAGTATTCGCTTCAGGTGCCATCAAAGCGGCGGAAGCACTCATTCAAAAATCAGCGGGACTCTATACATTGGAGACGCTCTACACACAGGAGGATTCACATGTTATTAACTGATGCTTATGAAATTGCGAAGTTCATTAAAGATGCGAAAAAACAAACGCCCGTCAAACTGTACGTCAATGGTGACTTGGCAGGATTGACGATTGAAGGAGCAACGGCATTCGGGACCGATCAATCCAAAATTTTCTTCGCCGATGCAGGACTTGCTTCAACTTTCTTAGAAGAGAATGCAGACCGGATTACGGAAGTGCACGTCGAATATGACCGTCGCAACAGTGCCGTTCCCATGCTCGATACACGTCATTTAAATGCCCGGATCGAACCAGGTTCATGGATTCGTGATCATGTCGTCATCGGCGACAATGCGGTCATCATGATGGGGGCAATCATTAATATCGGTGCATCGATCGGAGATGGTACAATGATTGATATGAACGCCGTCGTTGGTGCACGCGGAACGATTGGTAAAAACGTTCATGTGGGTGCCGGTGCAGTGGTCGCAGGGGTCCTTGAACCACCTTCAAAAACACCGGTCATCATTGAAGATGGTGTCTTGATCGGAGCGAACGCCGTCATCTTAGAAGGTGTCCGCGTCGGAAAAGATGCCGTCGTCGCAGCGGGCAGTGTCGTCACAGAAGACGTTCCTGCCGGTAGCGTAGTGGCTGGTACACCAGCACGCGTGATCAAACAAAAAGATGCAAAAACAGCAGAGAAGACGCAATTGGTGGACGATTTACGTTCACTCTGATTGACGTCGAAGAGGAGGAAAACACATGGCAGTGGATACACAGTATGGAGAAGCAATTTGGTTAGACGGGGTTTTTCATGATCCAAAAGAGGCAAATACGAGCGTCATGTCCCATGCGATTCATTATGGAAGCGGATTTTTTGAAGGCATCCGTGCGTATGCGACACCGGATGGTCCGGCAATCTTCCAATTGACGGAACACATTGAACGATTGTTCCGCAGTTGTGCGTTCTATCACGTGACGATTCCTTATACAGTGGAAGAACTTGTCCAAGCGACGATTGATCTTGTCGCCAAAAATGGCTTTGAATCTTGTTACATCCGCCCGTTTGTTTTCCTCGGTACACCGTGGCAGGCACTGATGGCAAAAGATACGACGGTTCACGTCGGGATTTCTTGTTGGGAGCTCGGTGAATACTTTGATAAAGGTACCGGCATCCGTGCGAAGGTCGCTTCATACCGTCGCGTTTCGTCCACGATGATGCCGATGCAAGCAAAAGCTGCCGCGAACTACATGAACTCGCAACTCTTAAAAGGGGAAGCACTTCGTGATGGATTTGATGAGGCGATTGCCCTTGATATGAACGGAAATGTCAGTGAAGCGAGTGTCGCTAACTTGTTTATGTTGAAAAACGGCACGATTTATACACCTTCACTCGACTGTTCGGTTCTGGACGGTATCACACGTCAAGTCATCATGCGTCTTGCTCAGGATCAAGGGTATCCTGTCGTCGAGCGTCATATCGGTCGTGATGAGTTATACGTCGCAGACGAAATCTTCTTGACGGGTACAGCTGCAGAAATCACTAGTGTCGGTGAAATTGATCATATCGTCATCAACGGCGGAACACGGGCTGTCGCAGATGAGTTACTTGGTCTTTACCGTCAAGCGGTCTCGGGTCAATTGCCACAATATGCGGCATGGTTGACTTACGTGACACCTGCCATCGCAGAATAATGAGTTCACGAACTGTCGTTACAATCGATCGGGAAGCGGTGCGGCATAACGTCGCATCGGTTTTCGCCCGGTCCAATAAGCAGATTTTTGCCGTGGTCAAAAACAATGCTTATAACTTAGGAATGATTGAGATGGTCGCCACATTGATGGAAGCCGGTGTTCAGCATTTCGCAGTGGCAGAAGTCTACGAAGCAATTGAAATCAAAACGAATTTTCCAGACAGTTATGTCCTGGCGATGAATCCGGCGTCGCATTTTAAAGAAGTCCGGTTGCATGGAGTAGCACTTGGAATTCCTTCACTCGACTGGCTGAAACGTCATCAGGCGGAGTTATCAGGAATTGAACTTCATCTAAAAGTAAATGTCGGGATGAACCGTTTTGGTGTCAGTTCGCTTGAAGAAGCGTTAGTGGTACTTGAGACAGTGCGCGAACAGGAGCTTATCCTGACGGGGCTCTACACGCATTTCCCATTGGCGGATGAGCCGGGAGCCGATCATGATGGTCAGGTCGAACGATTCCTCGAAATCGGGAATCCGTTACAGGAGAAACACACGTTCACGTACATTCATGCCGAAAACAGTGCGACGATCGTCAAACATGATCCTCGTCTCGCTTTTTGCAACTATGTCCGCCCCGGTATTTTCTTGTTCGGTTACTCACCGATTGAAAAAATGGACTGGCTCGTGCCATCCCTCCGGATGACGACGGAAGTCGTTGAGATTCGTCAAGTGGAGGCAGGGGAACACGTTGGCTACGGTACGTCGTATACGGCGCCGGAAGCAATTCGCGTCGCTGTTCTGCCGGTTGGATACGGAGACGGGGTCGTCCGCGGACGCTCATCGCTTCCGGTCATCATCAACGGGAAAAGATATCCGATCATCAGCAAATTGTTCATGAGTCATACATTCATCGCCATCGATTCGACGGTTCAAATCGGTGACAAAGTTGTACTGTACGGGGACGGCATCGAAATCGATGATATCACCCGGACCGGAACAGCTAATAATTCGGAGCAGATGTGTGCCCGCTCGTGGCGTTTGACACATCGTTATTTATAAGGGGGAATCCAGATGTACGGAAGCCAATATTTGACGGAACAAGAGAATGAATTACAAATCGATGGTGTGGCGGCAACGGCGCTTGCGAAACAATACGGGACACCGCTTTATGTCATGGCAGAGCGTGAATTGACAGACCGTCTGGCGACCGTACGGGATGCCTTTTTAGAAAAATATCCGAACACGTATGCCTCGTTTGCTTCTAAAGCCTTAACGATTGGTGCCGTATATCAGCAAGTCGTCCAGCACGGACTTGGAATCGATGTCGTAACGGGCGGCGAACTGTTTATTGCCCGCAAAGCGGGTGTACCGGCCGAACGGATCTATTTCCACGGCTCGAACAAGTCGACACAGGATTTACGTTATGCCGTCGAAGAAGGTGTCGGTAAGATTGTCATCGACCATTACGGCGAAATCGCCCAACTCAATCAGATTGCCGCAGAAGCGTGTCAAACGGTCCACGTCCTGATTCGGATCGTGCCGCAAGTCATTGGCGGGGCTCACACGAAAATTCAGACCGGTGGTGTCGACACGAAGTTCGGTTTTTCGACGCATGACGAGTCGTACCTGGAAGCGGTGGAAGCCGTTTTAGCAGCGGAACATCTAGTGTTACTCGGCATTCATTGTCACGTCGGTTCGCAAATTCAAGAAATCGAGCTGTTTGAACGGACAGCCCGGACGATGATCGGGTTTGTCGAAACGATTCGTGAACGGACAGCGTTTGTTGCAAGTGAAGTCAATCTTGGCGGCGGATTCGGTATTGCCTATACGCAAGCGGATCAACCACTTGATTTTGAACAGACGATGGAGCGGGTGATGTCGATCATCGACGAAGAGACGTCACGTCTCGCCATCGATCGTCCACGAATCGGCATTGAGCCGGGACGTTGGGTCGTCGCGAATGCAGGAACGACCCTCTATACCGTCGGGGCGATTAAGGAAGTACAAGGTGTTCGAACGTATTTGTCCGTCGACGGCGGAATGGCGGACAACATCCGTCCTGCTTTATACGGAGCGGTGTATGAAACGGTCATCGCCAATCGAATCCAGGGAGAGACACGTCACGTAACAGTTGTCGGTGCAGCGTGTGAATCAGGAGATTTAGTCGCGGAGTCAGCTGATCTAGCGGAACCGGTCAATGGAGATACACTGGCTGTGTTCGGAACAGGTGCCTACAACTATTCGATGGCGAGCAACTACAACCAATTTCTACGGCCGGCCGTTGTTTTCGTTAACGCCGGAGAGTCCCGTGAAGTCGTGCGTCGACAGACGTATGCCGACTTGATCCAGTGTGATCTCGGACTGGAAAATATTCCATCCTCTTAAGGAACCAAAAACACCTTCGTCTTTAACGGACGAAGGTGTTTTTTAGTTATTTCGGAATGACAAGAACTTGTCCGACTGAAATCAAATTGACATTGGTGATCTTGTTGGCACTGGCGAGAGCGGTAACAGTGACGCCATATTTCGTTGCGATGGAATATAACGTATCTCCGGCCTTCACCGTGTAAGTGACGGTCGCAGGTGGCGGCGTAGTGCCCGGAATGACGAGAACTTGACCAACGTTAATCAGATTATAGTTCGTGATATTGTTGGCTTTCGCAAGAGCTGAAACGCTGACATTGTATAGATTGGCGATTTTGTACAAGGTATCACCTGATTTAACGGTATAGGTTTTACTGCCGCTTGGAGGAAGTTGCAGTAATTCAGAAATCGTGACGAATTTGTAGCCTTTCGCTTTGAGTTGCGAAATCATTGAGGGGAGAGCGACTGGAGTACCCGGCGCTCCTACACCGGTGTGCATCAAGACGATGGAGCCCGGTACGACGTTCGGCACGACACGCGCCAGGATGGCGGTCGAACTGATACCTTTCCAGTCTGTCGTGTCGATGTTCCATTGAATCGTTTTGGTGTAACCGGCGTTTCCGACGGCAGCGAGGACCGCACTGTTACTGGCACCAAACGGCGCACGGAAAATCGGTTTAGTCGTCCGGCCGGTCAGTGATTTGATCAATGTCTCGGTTTTGGACAGTTCGCTTGTCATTTGAGCTGCGGTTAACTTCGTAAAATCGGGGTGCGTGTAAGAGTGATTCCCGAGTTGATGCGTCGGGGTGGCAGTTGCAATGTTTTTGATCAGTTGAGGGTGATTGTTCGCCCCTGCACCGGTCAGGAAAAAGGTGGCTTTGACGTTGTTACTTTTCAAGATACTGAGAATCTTCGTGATATTGCCACCATCTGAACCGTCATCAAAGGTCAGTGCGACGACTTTACTCGTCGTCGATCCTTTCGTGACAAATGTCGAACTCGCTGCATCTGCTGTCAAACCATAACTGAAGAAAGGAAAAAGCGACATTAACATAATCATGATGATCCGAATCCACTTGCTGTGCATGTGTAGTTCGCCTCCTTTTTCTTGGATGACGCTGCCTCGTTTGTCTCTACTTATCTCTTACCCTTTCTCAGTAAAAAAACTAAAAAAGAGGGAAATAATTCCCGATTTTTTACGGATTCAAACTGAAAAAATTAAAATAATTGTTTAATCATGAAATGAACAGGGAAAACATGGTATATGGAAATAGTAAAAGGAGTGGAATCGATGATCGAATTTAAAAACGTTGGGAAGCAATTTAAAGATAACGTTGTCTTAAAAGGCTTGACCCTCGAAATCAAAGAGGGTGAACTGGTTGTCTTTATCGGACCAAGTGGTTGTGGGAAAACGACGTCCCTCAAAATGATCAACCGATTGATTGAGCCTTCATCAGGTACGATTTTAGTGAACGGAAAAGACATCATGAAAACCGATACGATTGAATTGCGTCGTCATATGGGATACGTCATCCAACAAACCGGTTTATTTCCACATATGACGGTTCGGGAAAACATTCAATTGATTGCCGGTCTTGAAGGGAAAGATCATGATCAGATGGACCTCCGGACGGAAGAGTTACTTCAGATGGTCGGTCTCGATCCAAAACAATTTATTGATCGTTATCCGAGTGAACTCAGTGGTGGACAACAACAGCGGGTCGGTTTTGCCCGAGCGTTGATGAATGATCCGGACGTCATCTTAATGGATGAACCGTTCAGTGCCCTTGACCCCGTCACACGTAATGACCTCCAAGAAGAGTTATTCAATCTCCAAGAAGAAGTCAAAAAAACGATTGTATTCGTCACCCACGATATGGATGAAGCGATTAAATTAGCCGATCGGATTTGTATCATGCGTGATGGGGAAATCGTTCAATTCGATACACCGGAAGAAATCCTGCGTCACCCTAAAGATGAATACGTCGAATCATTTATTGGGAAAAACAAGATTTGGAGCAGTCCGGCGTTCATCAAAGCAGAGGACATCATGATTGAAGATCCTGTCTCGATCAGCGGGAAACGAACGTTGTTACAAGGTATTGAAATCATGCGTGGACGGAAGGTCGACAGTCTGTTGATTACGGACCGCGACCGGATCCTGCAAGGAATCGTCAAGTTGAAAAATATTCAAACGGCACCGGATAAAGGCGTACGGATTGAAGACGTCATGGAAGGTGAACTTGTCGCAGTCGATGAACAAGACTCGTTGCTTGATGTACTTGAAGTCATGAACCATGAAGAAACAGGTTATTTACCCGTTACCAACAAATTGGGCCAATTACGTGGATTAATTACAAGAAGTAGCTTGCTTTCCGTCTTGAGTGAGCAGTTCATTCAGGAGGAGGAAGTACAATGAATGGATTTTTAGATTATGTGCAAAACAATACCGGTCAGATTTTTGACTTATTACTCGAACACTTACAGTTAACTGTGTTTGCCGTCGTCATTGCGGTCGTTCTCGGTATTCCAATCGGTATTCTGATTACACGGTATCAACGGTTTGCCAAACCCGTACTCGCCTTGACGAGTGTCGTCCAAGCCGTCCCTAGCCTTGCGTTACTTGGATTCTTGATTCCATTTATCGGGATTGGGTCAACACCAGCCATTATCATGGTCGTCTTGTATTCACTTCTCCCGATTGTCAAAAATACGTATACAGGTTTATCAAGCATTCCAGGAGATATGTTGGAAGCTGCAAAAGGGATTGGATTGACCGAACGCCAAGTTTTAGGAAAGGTACAGATTCCGCTTGCGTTACCGATCATGATGGCTGGAATTCGGATTTCTGCCGTGACGGCTGTTGGTCTGATGACGATTTCCGCCTTCATCGGTGCCGGTGGACTTGGTTATCTTGTCTTCTCGGGTATCCAGACCGTCGATAATAACCAAATCCTTGCCGGAGCGATTCCCGCTGGTATCTTAGCCCTTGCGATCGACTTCATCGTCAGTCGAATTGAATATTCTGTCGCACCAAACGGAATTCAACTGGCAGACGGTCGGATTAAAAATAAAGCGCGTAAACGCCGGAAAGCGATGACAGCCGGAAAGAAAATTGCGATTGTGAGTATCATTTTCCTATTGATTGGCGGAACGGTCGCGTACTCGTTCTTAAAAACGGATAAAATCGTCATCGGTTCAAAAAACTTTACCGAACAATTGATTTTAGGAAACATGTTAGCGGACTTGATCGAGGAAAAAACCGATCTTGAAGTCGAACGCCAACTCAATCTTGGTGGAACGAAAGTTGCCTATGGTGCTTTAGAAACGGGTGAGATTGATGCCTACGTCGAGTATACAGGCACGTTATTGATCGATGTCTTGAAACAAGATGTCGAGACGGATCCGAAAGCCGTTTATGAAAAGGTCAGCAAAATGATTCCTGAGAAAAGCCAAGTCGATGTTCTCGATTCAATTGGTTTTAACAACACGTATGCGTTAGCAATGACAAAAGAAGATATTGAAAAGTACGACTTAAAAACGGTATCCGATATGGCAGCGGTCAGTAATCGTCTTATCCTCGGATCGACGATCGAATTCGCGAACCGTGAAGATGGATACCTCGGATTAAAAGAGAAATACCCTGATATGAAATTCCAAGATGTTCAGCCGGTTGATGGGGGACTTCGTTACACCGCATTGACGAATGGAAAAACGAATGTCATCGATAGTTTCTCGACAGACGGATTGTTAAAAAAGTTTGATTTGACGGTCCTAGAGGATGATAAAGAGTTTTTCCCACCGTACTATGCAGTCCCGATTGTGCGTCAAGAAACACTGGAAGAACATCCGGAACTGAAAGAAGTCTTGAATCTGTTGAAGGATAAAATCACAGATGAAAAGATGCAAGAACTGAACTTTAAAGCGGATGTCGAAAAAGAGCGTCCGGAAGATGTGGCACGTGACTTCTTGATTGAAGAAGGATTAATTAAAAAGTAACAAAAAGAGAGCCGAGGCGGGAATCCGCTTCGGCTCTTTGTTATGCGCGCTGACGCGCTATATCGTTTTGGAAAATAGGTAATCCTGATTAGATCATTATTTTTTGATTCGACTAGCGAGCCAAGCGCGAACTGTACTTTGTTGAATCATACAAGTTCTTCCTCTCTTGATTGAATTATTTCTAAACTAAAAGATTTTTGCTCGGCATCATTAACAATACGTGCTTGAAGCTCTTCTGTCAACCAATCTGTTTCATGCTCTAGCAAAGTAGGTAAACCGTAACTTGGATTGTTCGTAGATGAAAACAGCTCAACCATTAACCGTTCTTCGAATAATGGAATCATTTCAAATCCCCCTCAGTCTAGGTTCATGTCTTACACCTGTAGTGTAATCGATGGATGTAAACGATGTAGCAGGGAATTGTTAAAAACAGGTGAACTTTGTAAACGTTTTCACATTGTCGTCAAATCTTCTTGAACCGGCTCACATTCCGCAGCATACTGTTGACCACGCTTTATATATTTTCGAATGGTCCGTTCCATGATAAACCGGTCATGGTCATTGATCTCACGGACAACTTTAGCCGGCACTCCCATGACCATCGAGTTTGGTGGGACAATCATCTTTGGGGGAACGACGCTTCCGGCAGCGACAAACGAACCACTTCCGATTTCGGCTTCATCGAGAATCGTTGCGGACATGCCGATTAAAGCACCCTGACGGATAATCCCGCCGTGAATCATCGCCATATGCCCAATCGTGACATCATTTTCAATGATGGTTGGGTACCCCTCATACTGGTGAATCATCGATCCATCCTGAATATTGACGCGTTCGCCGATAGTGATCGGTCCTTCGTCGCCACGGATGACCGTATTGAACCAAACCGTTGAATCTTTCCCGATCTCGACTTCACCGATGACTTTTGCACCGTCGGCCAGATAGACGCTCGGATCGACGTTTGGGACAAGTTGACCTACACGATATTTCATGTGGATTCCTCGCTTTCGCTTTTAAATGTACGTTTTCATCTTGACTTGTCGAAAAATAAATTGCAACTGCTTACATACTAATTGTAAGATGGTAAAAATACCGTTCACAACAGGAGGAAACAGGATGGATCAAACAGTTCGGGCACGACTTATCGCGATTGCTGCAAAAAAAGAAAAAGCAGCGGTCGTCTATCAAGGCATTCAAGTCATCGATGTGATGACGCGTGAAACCTATCAGGCGGATGTTGTAGTGGATTCCGGCTACATCGTTGCCGTCGGCGACGGATACGAAGGGATAGAAACGATTGATGGGAGCGGAAAATTCATCGCTCCAAGCTTCATCGATGGACATGTCCATATCGAATCGTCGATGGTGACGCCAAGTGAATATGAACAGGCGATTTTACCGCTCGGCGTGACGACGGTCATCGCGGATCCTCATGAGATTGCGAATGTGAAGGGGGCGGAAGGTCTTCAATTCATGTTAGACGATGCGGAAGGGCTTTCGCTGGACGTCCGGATGATGTTACCAAGCTGTGTGCCCGCAACTTCATTTGAGCACGCAGGCGCGTCACTCGACGCGAAATCTCTTGAGCCGTTCATTCATCATCCCGGTGTGCATGGCTTAGGGGAAGTCATGGATTATCCGGCGGTCGAACGGGCTGATGCGGATATGCTGAAGAAAATCGAACAGATTGAAGCCGCCGGCAAACTGGTCGATGGGCATGCCGCAGGACTCGGAGCACGTGAATTGAACATTTACGGCGTCGCAGGCATCCGGACGGATCATGAGTCCGTCAGTAAGCAGGATGCGATTGAACGTGCGCGTCGTGGGTTGTACGTCGAAGTACGGGAAGGGTCAGCTGCCCGGAACCTAAAAGAGGTGCTCGACGCTGTGACGGAAAGTAACGCCAGTCGATTCCTCTTCTGTACGGACGATAAACATCTCGACGATACGTTACGTGAAGGAACAATCGACTACAATATCCGCTATGCCATCAAGCATGGCATCAAACGAGAAACCGCGTATGCGATGGCGTCTCTGCATGCCGCAAACGCCTATCAATTGAACGATCGGGGAGCCATCGTGCCGGGACGTCGTGCCGACTACGTCATTTTAAGTGATGCCGATCAAGTGACGATTGATGAAGTGTTTGTCAGTGGACAACCAGTTGCCCGTGACGGCAGCACAATCATTACGTCAAAAAAAATACCGGTTCCTTCGACACTGCGCGGCGAATTGAAAACGAAACCGATTACGGATCAAGTCTTTGAATTGGTGTTAGAAAAACCAAAAGCGCATGTCATCGGAATCATTCCAAAAAGTATCGTTACCGAACATTTAATTTTGGATGTGCCCTTGAAAGACGGGAAATTCATCGCTGTACCTGAACAGGACTTGTTGAAGATTGCCGTCATCGAACGACATAATGCGACCGATTTTTCAGCAGTCGGTATCGTTAAAGGATTTGGTATGAAGCGTGGCGCCATTGCGGCAACCGTTGCGCATGATTCGCATAATCTCGTTGTCGTTGGGACTTCCGACGCTGAAATGAAGCTTGCAGCAGAACGATTGGTCAAGGCGGGCGGTGGAGTTATTGCTGTCAATGGAACAGATGTTTTAGCTGAATTACCGCTTGAAATCGCCGGATTGATGACGAGTCGACCTTTCCAAGAAGTCGGGGATACATTGGAGGCACTCAATGATGCCCTTGATGTATTGGAAGCGGATCGTTCATTTAATCCATATTTGACGATGTCCTTCCTCTGTTTGCCTGTTATCCCGAATTTGAAGTTGACAGACAGCGGGTTGTTTGACGTTAAAACGTTCCAACACATTGCAGTTCAAGCGTAAAAAAAAGGTAAAGTCCACGATGACACGTCACATGGACTTTACCTTTTCTTAATAGTTTTCCGGTTGAATCATTATTTGATCCTTGTTATAGTAGGTTTTAACATCTTGATGAAAAGTGCTGTTTTATGAAACCTTTTAAAGATGTAGTTCGTATAAAATGATAGAAAAAGAAGAAAGGAACGATTTGATGGATAAGTCATATTTTGAAGGACATGAACAATTGATTGCTGACGTATACCGGTCGTTTATTGACCAGTTTCACGAGTTACCGGCAAATCGGCGAACGAAACGCCAACTGCGAAATCTTGCATTTTCGGTTATTCGACAAGCGGGTCCGACCTATCAGGAACGAACTGTCCTGTATGCGTTTTTCGCTGAATTTTTCCGTGCCGTCGAAGAAGGACAGCGGGAAGAAATCGAATTTTATAAACAAATCGCACAGTAAAGACCCCGATCGGCTCCGGCAGAAGGGGTCTTTGTTGTATACAAAAACCGGTCACCAAGGGAAACTTGGTGACCGGTAGGAACAAACTTATTTGACTTCCATCCATTTGAAACTCATATCTGCTCCGAACGGGTGACGGTATAATTTGTCGATGTTCGCCCGTTGCAAGTAGGCTTCACCTTTTTGGTAGATTGGAGCAATTGCATAGTCGTCAGCCAAGAGCATTTTTTCAGCTTCTTGGAGTGTTGACCAGCGTTTCGCTTCATCCGGCTCCGCTTTCGCATCTTTGATCATTTTATCGAATTCTTTGTTCGAATACTCCATCCGGTTAAAGCTTCCGCCTGTTAACCACATATCGAGGAACGTCATTGGATCCTGGTAGTCAGGTCCCCAACCGGCAGCTGAGATATCGTAATCACCTTTTGCTTCAAGATCTAAGAAGTTTTTGAACGGCTGTTGTTTGATGTTGATTGTCAGACCCGGTAAGTTCTTTTCAAGGTCGCCTTTTAAGAACTCAGAAACCTTTTTGAAGGCATCTTCGTCACGTGACAACATGTCCACTTCCACTGTTTTGACACCAAGTTCTTTTAAGCCGGCCTCCCAAGCTTTTTTCGCTTCGGTTGCATCAAAGCTTTGAAGATCCGGATATTTTTCACGGAAGTCTTCACCGTCCGGTGTGAACGTAAAGTCTTTTGCGACGATAAAGTTCGCTGGTTTTGAACCATCATTTAAGATGACATCCGTGATGCCTTGTTTCTCAAAACCGAGCGCCAATGCTTTTCGGATATTTTCGTTTTTAAGTGATTTATTTTTTTGATTGAAACGCAGGAAGTTGATTCGTGCATCAGGACGTGTCTTATAATCTTCTGATTTTTCATATTGGGATACGAACTCAGAAGTGATCGGTGCGAAGTCAACGTCTTTTGATTCAAACAAGTTGACGCCTGTCGAAATTTCTTTTACGACCTTAACATCGATTTTTTCCATTTTAACATTTGCTTTATCCCAGTAATCCGGATTTTTCTTGTAAGTCCAGCCGGCATTGGATTGCCACTTATCGAGAACAAAAGGTCCGTTGAAGATCATGGATTCAACGTTTGTTGCGAACTTGTCGCCCTTGTCTTCAACAAACGATTGCTTGAGCGGTAAGTAAGTAGGGAAACTTGTCAAGCCAAGGAAATAAGGGGCTGGAGCTTCCAATTGAACTTCGAGTGTCTGATCGTCGACTTTTTTGACACCAAGTGAATCAAGTTCCGCTTCACCCGCCAAGATTTTATTGGCATTTTTTAAATCCTGAAGAATATAAGCATACTCTGCTCCTGTTTTTGGATCGAGTGCACGCTTCCAAGAATAGATAAAGTCGTCTGCTGTAACGGCTGAGCCGTCCGACCATTTCGCATCTTTACGGAGCTTAAACGTATACGTTTTTTTATCATCCGATACTTCGACACTTTCTGCGATTCCAGGAGTCGGTTTATTTTCACCGTCAAGGCGGTACAGTCCTTCAAAAACGTTATTCGTTACGATGATGGACGTAGAGTCCGTTGTTTTTGTTGGATCAAGTTGAGGTACATCCGTTGTCGAAACGAGCGTTACTTCTTGCTTCTTTTCTTTTGATGAAGACGATTTTCCATCTGATTCATTGCTTTGACCACAAGCTGCTACTGCGAGCAGCGCCATGCTAGATAATCCAGCAAAGGCAATTTTAGTTTGTTTCTTCATGTGAAAGATGACCCCCCGATTAGATTGAAATGATTTCAGAAAAGTGTGAACATAATGTAAATTTAAGTGAAAGCGAGTAAAAATGCAACATAAATTTTCTGACAATTTCTATTGATCAAGGTCTATATGCTCAATTCCGAGTGTTTTCAAGTAGTCATAAAGTATGAATATAGTCAGTTTATGAGGGGAATACATACGTAAAATCAATTGTTGGGGATGACCGCGTAACCGAATGTTAGTGATGCGAATTCCTTGTTCTTCCAGTGCTTTTTTAACAGTTTGAGGATCTGTTTCTGGTGTGAGAGTGAGATGTGCGACGATGACATTTGCTTCGAATCGACTGTTGTTGAAACGTTTCATGATCCAAGTGATACCTTCTAAAGAAAAAAATAGGAACAAAACTAAAAAAGTTGCTTCATAGATGAAATTGGCACCGACGGCAATGCCGATGCCGCTGGCTGCCCAAATGATGGCGGCTGTCGTCAGACCGCTGACAATATCGTGTGGTCGTCTTAGGATGACCCCGGCACCAATAAAACCGATTCCGGCGACGACTTGAGCGACAAGACGCATCGGGTCCATTTGGACATTAGGAGCGATCGTACTGTACAATACAACGGATTTGATGGAAACGATGGTTAACAGGCAGCTGATCAGGGTAATTACGAGGCTAGTACGTATACCAACAGGCTTATTTTTGATTTCGCGTTCGAATCCGATGATGATACCGAACAGTGCCGCTATCATCAATTTTAACAAGTCCTCTAGTTGGAGCGAATGGACCCAATTCATGTTCGTCAAATCCCTTCTTTACAATGGCTTTGATTTTGTTATAATGAATTTTGTGTCTTTCGAATGAATATACGTTTGATATGAATAGATATACAAGGAATAAAGGACGTGTTTGATAATGAATCAACAAAAAATCGGCTTTTTCGCTTTAGCTGCCATGGTGATCGGATCGATGGTCGGTGGAGGAGCATTTAATCTTCCTGGAGCGATGGCTCAAAAAGCGAGTGCCGGTCCGATTTTAATCGGATGGGGAATTACCGGTCTCGGTATGATTATGCTGGCACTTGTCTTTCAACATCTCGCCAACAGCAAACCGGAACTTGAAGGGGGCATTTATGCGTATGCCCGTGAAGGTTTCGGACGATTTGTCGGATTTAACAGTGCTTGGGGGTACTGGGTGTCAGCCTGGATCGGTACAGTCGCTAATATTACGTTAGTGTTTAATGCACTCAGTTACTTTTTCCCGATTTTCTCATCAGAAAATCGCATATTTTTATTGGTAATGAGTATTGTCGTGGTATGGGGATTGTTCTTCATCGTCTCCAGCGGGATTAAAGAAGCGACGCTCGTCAATCTCGTAACGACGATTGCGAAGCTGGTTCCGATTTTGATCTTTATTTTATTAGTGGCGATTGCCTTTCAGGTTAAAACGTTTAATCTGAGCTTTTGGGGAGAGGGAACGGAGCTAGGCAGTATCTTTACACAAGTTAAAGGAACGATGCTCGTGACGCTGTGGGCTTTCGTCGGGATTGAAGGTGCCGTTGTCCTGTCGACACGGGCGAAAAAGCGAAGTGATGTCGGGAAAGCGACTGTCGTCGGTTTAGTTGGTGTACTTGTGATCTATATCCTGATTTCAGTCTTGTCTCTCGGTGTGTTAAGTCAGGAACAACTGGCCGGATTAAAAGAACCAACGATGGCGTATGTCTTGGAAGCGGCAATCGGTCCGTTCGGAGCGACATTGATTATGATCGGATTGATCATTTCGTTATCGGGTGCACTACTTGGATGGACGATTCTAGCTTCTGAGATTTCTTATCTCGTCGCAAAAGACGGTGCCTTTCCAAAGTTCTTTGCCAAAACGAACCGAAAAGGTGCACCGGTTGGGGCGCTGTTAGTTACACAGATTGCGACTCAACTTGTCGTCGGCATTGCGCTGTTTTCAGCTCAGACGTATCTCGTCTTATCAAGTATCGCCGGAATTTGTGCCTTATTGCCTTACCTTCTTTCGGCGATTTATAGTGTGCGTTTCTCAAAAGCCGAACGCAATACAAAAATGTTGGTTTTCTCAGCAATTGCAGCGGCCTACTCACTTTGGCTCGTCTACGCCTCAGGCATTTGGTATATCGTGATTGCAGCGCTCGTTTATGCACCGGGGATCATTGCCTATTTGATGGCAGAACGGGAACAGAAACGCGGCGGCATGTCGCGTTACGAGCTGATTGCCAGCGGTATATTAGTGATTCTAGCAGCCGTCGCGGTCTACGGGATGGTGGGCGGACAGATTCAATTATGACGTCTTTTAAACTAAAACAATCATGAGAGCGCCCTCAACCGGAATGGTTGAGGGCGTTTGTCTGCTTGCTTGTAAGATGATAAGAGGTCACGGATTAGTATTACCAAAACGGACGGCAACTTCTTCGGCGGATAGCGGTTCAGCAAAGATAAATCCTTGCATCTGCTGACAATCCGTCTTTTCCAAATAGCGGAGGGCACTTGATGTCTCGACACCTTCGGCGACAAGGTTCAAGTTCAAGTTCCGACCAAGTTGGATGATCGAGTTCAGCAAACCATGTTCACCTAAGTCGATGCCATCGATGAACACTTTATCAATCTTGAGTTCATCAACCGGAAACGCCCGAAGATACTGCAGGGAAGAATAACCGGTTCCGAAATCATCAATCGAGAGACGGAACCCCAATGATTTAATCAACTGCATGCGTTCGATGGTGCGCTGTGTTTGGAGAATGGCGATGTTTTCGGTCATCTCCAGTGTGATAAACCGAGGATGGATTTTTTTCTCGGCGACGATGTGTTGCAACGTCCGGACAAAGGAATCGCTTTGGAACTGATGGGGTGAAATATTGATCGCCATCGTCAAGTCAGGTGAAATCTGTTGGTGCCATTTTGCGAGTTGATCACAAGCCTCAAGCACCACCCAATTATTGATTGGCGTGATCAGTGCCGCCTCTTCAGCAAGCGGAATGAATTCGTCGGGAGGAATACTGCCGAGCGCTTTATGATCCCAACGAAGTAATGCTTCAAAACCGTCAACGTGTTTGGTCTTTAAATTAATGATCGGCTGATAGGCAAGATGTAAGGCTTCGTCTTCGAGTGCCGTAAAAAGCGACCGTTCGAGTTGAAGTTTCCGTGTAAACTGTTCATCCATTTCGTGCGTCAAATATTGAATGGTTCCTGTTCCGACCGACTTTCCGGCATACAAGGCCATTTCAGAGCGCCGGTACAGGTCTTCAAGTGTCTTTGCATGAGACGGATAAACCGTGATGCCAAACGTACAGGAAATAATTAATGAATGTCCATTGATATAGTACGGACGTTGGAGTATCTGTTGTAATTTACGTACATATTGAAACAAGGAATTTCGATCCGTGACCGTAACAAGTAACCCGAACAAATCACTTGTCGGATGGAACGTCAACATCTGCTCCGCATGTTCCGAGAGTCGCGATGCAAGAGACTGAAGTAATTGATCGCCTACATGCGTCCCGAATGAATCATTGATGACTTTAAAACGATCGATATCAAATAAAATAAGAGAAATCGGAGCAGTCTCTGCTGCATGGGCAAACAAAGTTTCTCCTTCACGCAGAAAGCCGCGTCGATTCAGAAGATGTGTCATCTCATTATGATGGACAAGAAAATCAAGTTCTTGTTCAAGGTGTTCGGTTTCTGTGATGTCGGTTCCGATGAAGATATGTTGGAAGCGAACACCATCCACATCATAAATCGGAATCAGTGTCGCCTGTAGAATCTTTTCACCCCGGTCATTGGTTTGAATCGGTAATTTGCCTGACCAGGCTTTTCTGTTCTTAATTTGCGAACGGATTTCCGAAACTGCTTCTCCAGAAGGACTTAATAATTTTGTCCATGGTTGATCGACTAACATACGCGGACAAAATCCAGTCACTTCCGTCATATTCACATTCGAGTACTTAACCGTTCCACGCGCATCAAACACAAGCACACAAGCAATCTGGTCAAAAGCGTAACGTAGATCCATTAATCCCTGGAACAATGGTTTGGTACCTAATGGCGCATTAGAGGTCGGAAGGTTACAGAAGAAGGCGCCGGATATTTGGTCTTGTTCGTCAAACACTGGGGAGACAACCAGTGACGATGTCGTGCGTTCCCCTGATCTGTGCAAAAAGGTCGTATTAGGAAGCTGGATGGTTTGACGGCGTTCCAAAAAAGAGTGCCAAATTTGCTGGCTGAAAGCGACGTCTTCAGGGTCGACGAGAGGAATCGTGAGCCCTAATATATCTTCAGCCTTCCACCCCCAAAAGGATTCAGCAGCTTCATTCCACGAATGGATAGTTAAATCTACGTTTAAAATGAATGCGGGTAAAGGAAACCCTTGCATGACGATCTCATAGGAATCAATGGTCGAACGATCCATTACAGGCGCACACTCCTTTTAGTTATCCGAGTTGACGGTTCACTTGTCTTGTCTATTCCCAATATATTCAATTCTCAAGCAAAGAAATCCTGTATTTCGAGTGAAGATAATCACTAAAGTTCTGTTATAATCATATTGAAAGCGTTTTCTATATTAAGAGGGGGTCTTTTCATGAACCAAACAGAAAAAATCATCACACAGACAGAAAAATTCGGAGCACACAATTATCATCCACTTCCGATCGTCATTTCGGAAGCAGAAGGGGTCTTCGTTAAGGACCCGGAAGGGCGACAGTATATGGATATGCTTAGTGCCTATTCAGCAGTCAACCAAGGACATCGTCATCCGAAAATCATTGACGCCTTGAAGCGGCAAGCAGATAAGATCACATTGACGTCACGTGCGTTTCATAATGATCAACTGGGATTCTTTTATGAAAAAGTGGCTCAACTGACAGGAAAAGATATGGTCTTACCGATGAATACGGGAGCGGAAGCGGTCGAGACGGCAGTCAAGGCGGCAAGACGTTGGGCGTATGAAGTCAAACAAATTCCGGGAGACGCGGAAATCATCGTCTGCGAAGGGAACTTCCACGGTCGGACGATGACAGCTGTCTCGATGTCGACAGAAGCCGAGTACCAACGCGGATTCGGACCACTCTTACCGGGGATTAAAACGATTCCGTACGGCGATTTAGAAGCACTTAAAGGCGCCATCACGGAAAATACAGCTGCCTTCATCGTTGAGCCGATCCAAGGGGAAGCAGGTATCTTGATTCCATATGAAGGTTTCTTGAAAGATGCCCAAGACGTCTGTAAGGAGCAAAATGTATTACTCGTCTCAGATGAAATTCAATCAGGACTCGGTCGTTCAGGTAAATGGTTTGCTTCGGACTGGGACAATGTAACACCGGACATGTACATCTTAGGTAAAGCACTTGGGGGCGGAGTATTCCCGATTTCTTGTGTGGCCGCCAATCACGATATCCTGAGTGTCTTTAATCCAGGATCGCACGGATCGACGTTTGGTGGAAATCCGTTGGCTTGTGCTGTATCCGTCGCTTCACTCGAAGTACTGGAAGAAGAAAAGTTGCCGGAACGTTCGCTCGAACTGGGAACGTATTTCATGAATCGCTTGAAAGAAATCGATAATCCGATGATTAAAGAAGTCCGCGGACGCGGTTTATTTATCGGTGTCGAACTCACAGAAGCAGCACGTCCGTATTGCGAAGCCTTAAAAGAAAAAGGATTGCTCTGTAAAGAAACACACGAGACAGTCATTCGTTTTGCACCTCCACTCGTTATCACTAAGGATGAGCTGGACTGGGCCTTCGAACGAATCGAACAAGTTCTCGGAGTATCGGTCGCTCAATAATGAAAAAAATTCCCTGTCGGAAACGGCAGGGTTTTTTCATCAGATAGAACAGCAAATAAGTATAATTCAGATGTTTGAATATAATTCATATGGGAACATACTATTATGCGTTAAAAAAACAGGGGGTAATGAACATGTCAAACGATAGCGGATTGAATAAAAAAGTCGATGGTTTAGTTGATAAAGTTGCTGGCAAAGCGAAAGAAGCGCTTGGTAAAGCGACGGGAGATAAATCAACAGAACGTGAAGGCAAAAAAGATCAGCTTAAAGGCGATGCTAAAAAAACGGTTGGGAATGTTCAACAGAATCTCGAAGATACAAATCGTCGTTAATCTGTACTCGTAAAGATCCCTTTTGCTAAGGGATTTTTTTTATGAAAAAAATATGTATAAAGGTCTAGTCATTTGGACGTTCATGTGGAATAATAATAAGTGTTAAAGCGTTTTCATTGTCACGCCATTATTTGTTTTATTTGAGAAAGGATGAAGTGTATGTTGCAGTTTCTTCAACGAATCGGTAAAGCCTTGATGTTACCGATCGCCGTTTTACCAGCCGCAGGAATTGTCCTTCGACTTGGATCAGCTGACATGTTGGATGTTCCTCTGATGGTCGCAGCAGGTGGAGCAATTTTCGATAATCTGCCGCTGATTTTCGCGATCGGGGTCGCGATTGGTTTATCCATTGATGCAAGTGGAGCCGCCGGTTTAGCCGGGGCCGTCGGGTACTTGGTACTTAAGACGGGTGTTGACTCGATGAATAAAGATTATTCGAGTGCCCAGATTCAGGCAAAGTATGATGCCATTGCCGCCATTGTCAATGATTCCTCGACGAAGGTCGACGGCGCCACCTTGACGTCCATCGCCAATCAGGCAGCGTTAGGCTCGATGGTCAACATGGCGGTTTTCGGCGGAATCATTGCCGGTATCGTCGCCGGATTGTTATACAACCGTTTCTACAATATTAAATTGCCAGATTGGTTGGCGTTCTTCGGTGGACGTCGTTTCGTTCCAATCGTCACATCAGCAGCGATGTTGGTCTTGGCGTTTATCTTCGGTTACTTATGGCCGTTCATTGAAGACGGTATTAACAATGCCGGAGAGTGGATGGTCAGTCTTGGAGCAGGTGGAGCCGCACTGTTTGGTTTCTTCAACCGTCTATTGATTCCTGTTGGTCTGCACCATGTCTTAAATAATATTTTCTGGTTCGTCTTTGGTTCGTATGAGAAAGCAGACGGAACAATTGCAAACGGGGATATTGCCCGCTTCTTCGCAGGCGATCCTACAGCTGGAATCTACCAAGCCGGATTTTTCCCGATCATGATGTTTGCATTGCCGGCAGCGGCAGCAGCAATGGTCATGGCTGCCCGCAAAGAGAACCGGAAAGCAGTCGCAGGGGCAATGATTGGTTTGGGATTAACGTCGTTCTTAACGGGAATCACAGAGCCGATCGAGTTTTCATTCATGTTCTTGTCACCTGTTCTCTACGTCATTCATGCGGTTTTAACAGGTGTTTCAATGGCTGTCGTCAATTTACTCGGAATTCTGCACGGGTTCTCATTCTCGGCTGGATTCATTGACTACGTCCTGAACTTCGGAATCGCAACGAAACCGTTATTGTTACTTCTGGTCGGTCTCGCGTTCGCGGTCATCTACTACTTCCTGTTCTACTTCATGATCACGAAGTTTGATCTGAAAACACCGGGTCGTGAAGATGAGACGCTCGTCACAGACGCCGGACTTGTAGCAGACGTTTCGGATGATAAGTACGAACAACAAGCAGCCCGGATTTTTGCCGGATTGCAAGGAACGGATAATGTAACGTCGATCGATAACTGTGCGACACGTCTTCGTCTGCAAGTGAAAGACGCCAGTATTATCGACGAAGCAGCCATTAAAGCTGCTGGTGCAAAGGGTGTGATGAAGATGGGGGCAAAAAATGTCCAGATCATCATTGGTACGGATGTAGAATTTGTCGCTGATGCGATGAAACGTCAAAAATAATGATAAAAAACAAACGGCCTTTCCTGAATGATCAGGAAAGGTCGTTTTGTTGAACAGAGGCATCCGATTGTTTTAGGCTACTGACATAAATCGGATAGAAAATACCGATGAGGATAATGATGATACCAATCCACTGTGAAGCAGCCAGATGTTCTCCTAAAATAAGGACCGAACAGATAACCGCTGTCGGCAGTTCCGCTGCGCCAAGCAACGAGACACTGGCAGGACTGAGGTGAGGAGCACCTGCTGCGAACAAGAGCGGAGGTAGAATCAGAGCAAACAGACCAAGCGGCAACGCATACCAAATCAATCCTTGTTCAAAATTTGCAACTGTTAAAAATGTCGTCGGTGGGTACATGATCATGACGAAAAGCAGACCGCCCGTCATCATATAAAAACTCTTTTTGATGACCGGGACATGGTTTGCGACTCGACCGCTTGCAAGTAAGAAAATTGAAAAACTGACAGCTGCTCCGAGTCCGAACAACGTTCCCCGAAGGTCGAGGGCACTGGAATATGCCGCACTGGCTAAAATGGCACCGCCGATCAATAGAATAGCAGATAAGAAGTGAGAACGTGACGGCAGGCGTCTTGCAAGAATTGAATCAATCACAACGCCGATCCATGTAAACTGGAACAGGAGAATGATTGCGACTGAAGCGGAAACGGTTTGCAAGCTTTGATAATACAAGTAACCGGTCGTTCCGCTGGAAATCCCGATAGCCATCAAAGTAACAGCCGTTTTAGGATGGAGGCGAATATTTTTCGACAGCAGAGCTAAGATGAAAATCATCAGCCAACCAAAAAAGAATTGACTGCCGGAAACGGCTGCCGAGTTAAATCCTGCCCCGTAAGCGAGCTTGACAATAGTGGATAAGACGCCGTAACTAATGGCGCCGATTAAGACGAAAAGTGTTGCTTTTGAACGGTTCATACAGTTCCCTCCATGTTTTAGAACGCACAAAAAAGGTTGCAACGGGGCCTTGTCCAGGTTTTTTGGACAGGGTTTGGTTGCAACCTGTGTGAGTTATTTAATATTGAGTCCAGCTTTTTCGTAAAAAGATGGCTTTAGTTCATTGTATCGGACGGTCAATTGATTAAACTTCTTTAATGCCTCAGTCGCTTGGCGAGACGTTCGGTTTAAATCAGCTGTCGCTTCGTCAATCTTAACGAAGTTTGGTTTTTCGGTCAAGTAAGAAAGCACTTTCTTTTCTGAAGCGATCGTCGCTGCGTAACGTTTCAAAAATGTATCAAATGCTTTCTCGCGCTCTTTGAAGACATCGAGAAGAGCGGTCCCGTCTTTTTTGGAAGCAGCAGGTAATGAAGATAACGTACTTGCTAATTTCGGGAGATCTAACTCATCAAAAGCACGGGTACGAATTATTTTTTCTTGTTTTAACAATTTGACACGGTCTTCGTTCAAAGCGGTTAATTCATCCCGTTCATTTTGCGCCCGGTTAATGTCATCGGCTCCAGCTTCGAGGACTGCTTGATACGTATTGACGGAAATTTCGTCTTGGCGCGTCCGTTGCTCCGCGACGACGGCTGCTTTTTGTTCGGACTTCGCTTGTTCTTCCAACTGATCGTACATCGAGGAGGCGGGATCACTCGAGCAGGCACTGAGGATCAAGAGACCGAGACAGGTCAAACAACTAGTGAGAATCATCCGTTTTTTGATCATGAAAGTAACTCCTTATAAATGAGAGAATTTTGCGAAATTATAAGGGATATGAAAATCTTCATCATAGATGGAGAATTGATATCCTTTTTTCTTTAATCCGGCAACAATCGCAGGTAATGCCCGCAATGTTTGGGGTTGTTCATGTAACAGGATGATTTCGACCGGATCTTCCGCACGGCGGATGACGGTTTTCGCGACTTCCTTGGCACTATCTTTGTAGTACCAGTCCATTGAATCAATCGACCAATCCCAAATTCGAAGTTCAGCCTGTTCAATTTCTTTTGCAATTGACTTGGTAATGCCGGGTGTTGATCCATAAGGAGGACGTGTCAACAAAGGGGTATGATTCGTCAGTTGTTTGATTTGCTTCTGAACCCGAAGCATCTCGGGAACATATTGCTTTTCCTTATACAAGGTGTCGTAATCATGTGTTTCGCTGTGTGGTCCGATGTAATGTCCATCCTTTGCCATCAAGCGGACGACATCCGGTTGCTCATTGATGTTACTTCCGATCACGAAGAATGTCGCTTTAACATCTTGCTCGCGTAACGATTTCAAGATGTCCGGTGTCAATGCGGTCGGTCCATCTTCAAATGTCAGATAAGCTACTTTTTTAGTAATCCCGTTCCATTTTTCAACGCGTGCCTTGTCCAAGTTCGGAGTCGGGATTTTCCGCAAAGACTGGACGGATTTTACACTAGCTTGTTGTGTCGAAGTAAGATACTGATACACGATATAACCACCAAGCGGAAGAAGAATTAAAGCCATCATGATAAAAAGCTTAGCGAAATACTTTCGTTTTGGTTTTCGTTGTCTTGGACCAAGTCCGATTGGATTACCCGAGTTGTATGAATCCATTGATGTCTGAGCTCCTTTGCGGAAAATCTTATGAGTTAAATGTAACATTTTGTCTGTTTCGTTTGTAACAAAAATATTACAAAAAGATGACTCAAGACCCTGTAATTCAAAAAAAGTTTTATAAAATAGAAAAAAATACTTTTTTTAACTAAAAAAAGAAGTCTATCCGTTATCGGAGACTTCTTCTTTCGAACTTGTGATCAGTGTTCTGTAACAGAACACTCATCACATTCTGTTTTATACGATTCACATTGTTCGTCCATTTCTTTTCCACAGTGGGAGCAAGTTTTGACCGGAAGTTGACGGTAAAACTCTGGAGACGTTTCTTGGTAAAGGGGTTGTTCCATGATTTTATTCCTCCTCTTGATGTATGAATGGGCCAGCGAGTAATACTGAATTTATTTTATTGTACTAGTACAGAAGAGTTGTGTCAATTACTGTTTTATAACAGTAGATTTTTAATGAGTCTTGTCATATGACAGGTAGCGTAGAGGATGATACGATAACAAAGTAAACAGATGTATTTAGAGGGGGATTATTATGAATCAAACAGTATCTGACACACTATCACTTTTGACAGAACGTCGGTCGGTTCGTCATTACGATGAGACATTCAAGCTTTCGCAAGAAGAAGTAAAAGAGTTGATTGAATTAACGACAGCTGCACCGAGTGCCTGGAATCTGCAACATTGGCATTTCCTTGCTTTCCATTCGGAAGACGCAAAGCAACGTCTTGCGCCGATTGCTTACAATCAGCCTGCTATCAGTTCTTCTTCAGTCGTCATTGCCGTATTAGGAGATTTACAGGCAAACCGAAACTACAATCCTGTGTATGGTCCAGCCGTAGAAACAGGAGGTATGACAGAAGAACTATTCGACTCGATCAAAGGTCAAGTGGAAGGTGCTTATCAAAGCGAGGCTTATGCGAGAGATGCAGCCATGTCAAATGCCAGTCTTGCAGCGATGCAACTTATGTTGGTTGCTGAAGCAAAAGGACTGTCAACACTCGCAATGGGTGGATTTAATCATCAACTCTTTACAGAAACGTTTATTACAGAAGAACGTTTCGTCCCTGTTATGCTGATTGCTGTGGGGAAAGCGGTGGAAGATGCGAAGAAACGTCCGGCCCTTCGTCTGCCGATCAATCAGGTCACGACAATCCTATAAGTTGAAATGAAGGGACTGGCTCAAGTCAGAAGTTCAGTTCCATTCATTTTTTATTTTTCATATTTTTTTAGAAAAGTACTTGTCAGATTGTTAGTTTCTTGCTATATTAATACATGTCCTAGCAAGTACATAACGTACTGCATCATGATTCTGTAGCTCAGCTGGGAGAGCGCTACCTTGACAGGGTAGAGGTCGCTGGTTCGAGCCCAGTCAGAATCATACCAAAAAGCCCGTTCATCCTTTGATGAGCGGGCTTTTTTTAATTATCTGCCTGAAGTTCATCCTCTGTGACCCATTTATGATTCTTAACGGTTTTCCCACCCGACGTCGGTTTAAAATCAACCATATAGACCGTCGTCTGTTCAGCACTGTCAATCGTGGCTTCAGCACCGTCCATTCCTTTCATATGATCAGCGGCAAGTGTCACGTCGTCTCCCTTACTTAAAGTCGAAGCAGGGACGGGGTTAAGTTCTTCCTGGATGATCCATTTGTGATTGGTGACTTTTTCCCCACCGGTCGTCGGCGTATAACTGATCGCATAAACCGTTGTGTCAAAGGCGTCGACGACCGTTCCTTTCGCACCATCCATCCCTTGCATATGATCAGAAGCAAGAATAACTTTACTGTTATCCTCGAACTTCGGATTTTCAGCTTGTTTGATTCCTTCTGGAACTTTTCCGTCACTTGAATGCATCATTCCATCATGTGAGCTGCTTTTATCGGCGTCATGCATGTCATGCGAACCGGAGGAATCAGAGTCGGTTCCACAAGCGCCAAGACTTAAAACGGCAGTGAGAGCCAGTGTTGTAACAAACAGTTGTTTCTTCATGTGTCTACCTCCTGTATGAATCTGATTACATTACGACTATACCCGTTGCGTGTGCAAAAACCGTGCAGAAAGCGTGACGATTTGTGGTTCCTGTGTCTTGACACACATTTTCGAATCAAAAATCCTTATACTTAGCAGAGGGAAGATAAGGAGGGGGAACATGCGGCATATTTCTCATTACATCGGTCTGCTGTTTTTAACAGCGCTCTTTCTGATAGGGAGTATTCTTTTTAGTACGTTGTATTTAAATCTTGTGAATCAACGTACCGATGAAGTGTTGTCCGGATTATTGAATCGCGGAAATACGCATCGAGACGTTTTGGAGAAATCATTTGATCAACAAACAATTGATCATGTCAGTTTAATGGAATCTGCTTCTGAATTTACTGTCGTCGTGACCGATCAAAAGGGAAAAATCCTGAAATCTTCCAATCGTTTAACGGAAGAAATGAAAACAGAATTGACGCATACTGAATTTTAAGATCAACGAAAGGATTTAGTGCTACAGACGCCAATGGAGCATGGAAACTTTTTGATGACGGATAGTCCGATCACCATTGCGGGCAGTCATCGCGGGCATGTTTTTATGTTTGCTCCTGAGGATTTGATTCAACAAGTCGTCAAACCATTGCAGCAACAGTTCATTCAGGTAGGAATCATCGCGGTCCTGCTATCACTGGTCACTGTAGCGCTCTGTACACGTTTAATCTCGAAACCGCTGATTAACATGGAACGAGCGACCGCAAAGTTGAGGGACGGAAACCTGGAAGTGGATTTACCGATTGAGCGTTCAGATGAACTGGGTGCATTGGCGCGATCGATTACCCAACTGGCAAAAGATCTCGACTATGTAAACCGTGAACGCACAGAATTTTTAGCACACATCTCGCATGAATTGCGAACGCCACTGACGTATGTCAAAGGGTACGCTGATATCTTGAGTCGTCCCGATTTGCCCGACTCTGAAAAAACGATGTATCTGTCGATTATCAAGGAAGAAAGTGATCATCTCAGCCAACTGATCGAACAATTGATGTTACTGGCTCGTCTGGACGAAAATCAATTTTCGGTAGATCGTTTGCCGCTTGCACTTAACGAGGTGATTTTATCCATTGCCGACAAAATGCGACCGACGATTGAAGAAAAGGGACTGCGTTTTGTGGTGTCAGGTCATCCTGTAACTGTGATGGGGGACGAAATCCGGCTTGGTCAAGTCCTGTTAAATTTGCTGGATAACGCACGGAAATACACGGAAGTCGGTCAAATTGAAGTAGAGTACGGAAGAAATTCCGCTGGAGCATATTTTCTGGTACGGGACACGGGAATTGGAATTTCGGCAGAGGCATTGCCACATGTGAAAAAACGCTTGTACCGGAGTGAACCATCACGCTCCAGAAGTCACGGTGGATCGGGTCTCGGGTTAACGATTGCGACAGCAATCGTCCAAGCGCATGATGCAACACTCGACATAAAAAGCGAATGGCATGCCGGGACATGCGTCACAGTTCAATGGAAGGCGTGAAAAAAATGGCACGAATATTAATCGTAGATGATGAGCCACGGATGCTTCAATTGATGAAGTTATATCTGACACCTTATGGACATACCTGTCATTTGGTCGATTCAGCCCAAAAAGCGCTAAAGCTGGTTCGAAGCGTCCCCATCGACTTGGCCTTGTTGGATGTCATGATGCCTGAAATGGATGGCTGGACATTATGCCAAAAAATCCGACAGATTGCTGATTTTCCAATCATCATGGTGACGGCACGTAATCAAAAAGAGGACATTTTACGAGGTCATGAAGTAGGGGCAGATGACTATGTCGCAAAACCGATCCATGAAGGAGAACTACTGGCGCGGATTGAATTATTGATTGGTCGAATCAAACAGGAAGAAGAGACATTTCATGGACTGTCTTATGATGCTGCTGCGTACCGTTGTGAATTCAACCAGCAAAAAATTCTCCTGACCAAAACGGAATTTCAACTGTTAGGGAAATTGCTCGCCTCTAAGAATCGTATTTTATCGAGGGAGCAGCTCGTCCTCTCACTGTGGGGAGATGATCAATCAATCGAACCACGAACCATCGATTCACATATCCGCCACCTGCGCGAAAAATTACGGCGTGCCGGGTTTCCAATCGATGTTCATTTAGAGACGGTTCGTGGAGTGGGTTATCGATTGCTCGAAGCAACAACTGAGAATTGAGAAGGGAGACACCATGACAACCATCTATTTAGTAAGGCATGCTCATTCAACCTATTCACCGGACGAAAAAGCACGACCCTTATCCGAGCGGGGCACGGCTGACGCCGAACAATTGCGTTTGTTTTTTCAAGAAATCACGCCGGATTACATCTATGCGAGTCCGTACCGACGGGCAATCGAAACCGTTCAACCGATAGCGGAACACTATGGACTGCCCATCCAGGAAGCGGAAGTATTTCAGGAACGAGTACTGGCTCCCGGTCAATTGGATGATTTCCAGCAAGCTGTCGAGTACGTCTGGAACTACCCCGACAAAAATCCATACGGTGGAGAATCAAACAACACTGCACAGCACCGTGTTGTTGCAGGTGCACGGCAGTTGGTAAGGAAACACACAAATGAGACAGTTGTCGTCGGGACGCACGGGAATATCATGGTGTTGTTGATGCAACATTTTGATCCGGCATAAGATTACTCCTTTTGGTCGCATTTAGCGATGCCAGCCGTCTACCGTTTAGTATTTGACGGCGAGACATGCCTTCAAATCGAAGAAGTATCCCTAGCTTCATCATCAAAATAAAAACAGGAGA
>NZ_JBHFFC010000019.1:0-1394 GCF_043359615.1 Exiguobacterium sp. S22-S28
CGTCAGGCACCAAAGTCGAGGAACGATGCGGAGTCCCGTAGGGACGAAGGTCACGATTTCACACTGCCAAGAAAAGCCTCTAGTGAGGTGGAAGGTGCCAGTACCGTAAACCGACACAGGTAGGCGGGATGAGAATTCTAAGACGCGCGGGATAACTCTCGTTAAGGAACTCGGCAAAATGGTCCCGTAACTTCGGGAGAAGGGACGCTCTACATGAGTAGAGCCGCAGTGAATAGGCCCAAACGACTGTTTAGCAAAAACACAGGTCTCTGCTAAATCGCAAGATGACGTATAGGGGCTGACGCCTGCCCGGTGCTGGAAGGTTAAGGGGATGGGTTAGCGCAAGCGAAGCTTTGAACCGAAGCCCCAGTAAACGGCGGCCGTAACTATAACGGTCCTAAGGTAGCGAAATTCCTTGTCGGGTAAGTTCCGACCCGCACGAAAGGCGTAACGATTTGGGCACTGTCTCAACGAGAGACCCGGTGAAATCATAGTACCTGTGAAGATGCAGGTTACCCGCGACAGGACGGAAAGACCCCATGGAGCTTTACTACAGCCTGATATTGAGGCTTTGTGCATGATGTACAGGATAGGCGGGAGACGTCGAGACCGGAGCGCCAGCTTCGGAGGAGTCACCCTTGGGATACCGCCCTTCATGCATAGAGTCTCTAACTCGCAGCCGTCATCCGGCTGGAGGACCGTGTCAGGCGGGTAGTTTGACTGGGGCGGTCGCCTCCTAAACAGTAACGGAGGCGCCCAAAGGTTCCCTCAGAATGGTTGGAAATCATTCGTAGAGCGCAAAGGCAGAAGGGAGCTTGACTGCGAGACCTACAAGTCGAGCAGGGACGAAAGTCGGGCTTAGTGATCCGGTGGTTCCGCATGGAAGGGCCATCGCTCAACGGATAAAAGCTACCCTGGGGATAACAGGCTGATCTCCCCCAAGAGTCCACATCGACGGGGAGGTTTGGCACCTCGATGTCGGCTCATCGCATCCTGGGGCTGGAGTAGGTCCCAAGGGTTGGGCTGTTCGCCCATTAAAGCGGTACGCGAGCTGGGTTCAGAACGTCGTGAGACAGTTCGGTCCCTATCCGTCGTGGGCGCAGGAAATTTGAGGAGAGCTGTCCTTAGTACGAGAGGACCGGGATGGACGCACCGCTGGTGTACCAGTTGTTCCGCCAGGAGCATCGCTGGGTAGCTACGTGCGGACGGGATAAATGCTGAAAGCATCTAAGCATGAAGCCCCCTCCAAGATGAGATTTCCCTTTGAGTAATCAAGAAAGACCCCTCAGAGACGATGAGGTAGATAGGTCACGGGTGGAAGCATGGCGACATGCGGAGCTGAGTGATACTAATCGGTCGAGGCCTTGTTCTAGCAGATGATCTTGTTGATGACT
>NZ_JBHFFC010000020.1:0-1303 GCF_043359615.1 Exiguobacterium sp. S22-S28
GAAACATCTAAGTACCCGGAGGAAGAGAAAGCAAATGCGATTCCCTGAGTAGCGGCGAGCGAAACGGGAACAGCCCAAACCGGAGAGCATGCTCTCCGGGGTTGTAGGACACTCTATACGGAGTCAAAAAGGAAGACAGTAGGTGAACGACCTGGAAAGGTCGGCCGAAGAAGGTGACAGCCCTGTAGCTGAAACTGTTTTCCCTCCAGAGTGGATCCTGAGTACGGCGGGACACGTGAAACCCCGTCGGAATCCGGGAGGACCATCTCCCAAGGCTAAATACTCCCTAGTGACCGATAGTGAACCAGTACCGTGAGGGAAAGGTGAAAAGCACCCCGGAAGGGGAGTGAAATAGATCCTGAAACCGTATGCCTACAAGTAGTCAGAGCCCGTTAATGGGTGATGGCGTGCCTTTTGTAGAATGAACCGGCGAGTTACGATAGCGCGCGAGGTTAAGCTGATGAGGCGGAGCCGTAGCGAAAGCGAGTCTGAATAGGGCGCCATAGTGCGTTGTCGTAGACCCGAAACCAGGTGATCTACCCATGTCCAGGATGAAGGTCAGGTAACACTGACTGGAGGTCCGAACCCACGCACGTTGAAAAGTGCGGGGATGAGGTGTGGGTAGCGGTGAAATGCCAATCGAACCTGGAGATAGCTGGTTCTCCCCGAAATAGCTTTAGGGCTAGCCTCGAGGTTGAGAGTTCCGGAGGTAGAGCACTGATTGGACTAGGGGCCCCCACAGGGTTACCGAATTCAGTTAAACTCCGAATGCCGGCAACTTATACTCGGGAGTCAGACTGCGAGTGATAAGATCCGTAGTCAAGAGGGAAACAGCCCAGACCGCCAGCTAAGGTCCCAAAGTGTATGTTAAGTGGAAAAGGATGTGGCGCTGCCTAGACAGCTAGGATGTTGGCTTAGAAGCAGCCACCATTCAAAGAGTGCGTAATAGCTCACTAGTCGAGTGGCGCCGCGCCGAAAATGTAACGGGGCTAAACATACCACCGAAGCTGCGGATTCCGTAAGGAATGGTAGGGGAGCGTTCCAAACCGCTGTGAAGCTGTACCGTAAGGAGCAGTGGAGCGTTTGGAAGTGAGAATGCCGGTGTGAGTAGCGAAAAGAGGGGTGAGAATCCCCTCCGTCGAAAGCCCAAGGTTTCCTGAGGAAGGCTCGTCCGCTCAGGGTTAGTCTGGACCTAAGCCGAGGCCGAAAGGCGTAGGCGATGGAGAACAGGTTGATATTCCTGTACCACCGATCCACCGTTTGAACAATGGGGGGACGCAGGAGGATAGTGACGCATGCGGAT
>NZ_JBHFFC010000021.1:0-38737 GCF_043359615.1 Exiguobacterium sp. S22-S28
GATTAGTCTCTTTTGGTTTCGACGATATGTTGCTAAAAGCTATTGATCTATTACATATCTGACTCAAGCTGTACAACGATATAGCTCAAATCTGATACATCTTCCTTTTCATTAAACAGTGCAATCGCCTGCTCATGTGTCAAATAGTCTTCGACTGATCTGTCCATCAACACTTGAGCTAATAGTTCCGCGTATGAATCTAGTTCGTCTTCATCGTTCGATTCTTGAACACGTCGACGCAATTCAATGACCAATTCTTTAACGTCTTCACCTCTTGTCAACCACATGCGATAAGCCATGAGTCGTTCGTCCTCATCATCCCCTGCGATTGTTTCTCGGATTTCATCCATCGAAGGATAGTCGGCAAATACATCTTCGTGTGTTAATTCAACTCCGCTTTCAACTTGACCATTTCGACTAACGAGATGGTCGAGGAGTTGGTCGAAGCTCTCTGCTACGAAGTGTGTTGTCTCATCCGAAATATCCAAACACCAAATATGTGGTTCGTTAGAGGTGTCATCGAAATCGAAGTACCAAAGGTAACTGCCTTGACCCTCGCCAAACATCATCAATTTTCCAGTTAATCCCCACTCAGCCAACGTGGATACGCCATCTTCAAATTCCTCCACCGTTAAGGATTTGAAACGATTCAACGGTAGATGAAGACCATCTTCTTCGTCAGACCATGTGTTTTCGAAATCAACATTCACTGAATCGAATACAAGATCCCCGCCATTTTGTTCTTCTAATTTTTCGATGTATTTTTTAGGAAGGTGAGCGCCTAATTCTTTTTCGATTTGTTTTACGTCTTCTTTATTTAGTAATAAAGCAACCTCATCTTCTAATGATTCATCCCAAAAATTCATCAAAGCACCTCTTTCACTACATTTGTACATATTTATATACTCCTTAATACTATACGCTATATTTTTTAAAATTTGGCACGATTGAGAATCAAATGCTGACGAGACGCAATTTAGAATACGGAAACAGAGCGGTCTACGGTCCACCTCGTCAAAAGAAATCTCGACCTCGAGATCGTCCCGTCCAAGCAAATATTGAGCGTCACTCTTTCGGAATGAAAAAATCATGGCCATCGACTGCCTAAACATGGTCAAAATAAGGACGAATGACTATGTTTAGTTCAATTTGAACATGATTCAACCTACTTTTTACACCTAATCATACTCATCCATGATATTCAGCAGCCGGGCTCCATCTCGCAGAGAATGTTTGTTCTGGACTTTCATCCTCGATTCTATGTACTAAAACCCCAATCTGTATTACAATGTATTACAAAGGAGCTGATGATCATGAGTACCATTTCCGTACGTCTGGATGATCAGGATACACGACTCATCAAGGAATATGCGAAGGCAAAGAACATCACGATTTCTACACTCGTTCGCGATGCCGTCCTCGACCGCATCGAAGACGAAATCGATTTACAACTCTATCATGATTCCATGGCAGCACACCGTAAAAAATCAGAAGCGATCTCTTTCGACGACATGATGAAGGAACTTGATTTAGAATGACAGCATATACGGTAGAATTTGAGCGCGGAGCTCAAAAGTCTCTTAAGAAGATGGATCCCCAACAAGCGCGGATCATCATGTCCTGGATCAAGAAGAATCTGGTCGGGACGGATGATCCGCGTCGTCATGGTAAAGGACTGGTCTCGAATCGCTCAGGTGAATGGCGTTATCGCATCGGTGATTATCGTCTGATTGCTGACATCCAAGATGAGAAAGTCGTCATCTTGATTCTTGAGATCGGTCATCGTCGGGATATCTATAAATAAAGCATCTATAACTCATATCTGAGGAAGTACGTGAGTTTCGACCTCACGTCTTTTAAACGACCGTTACGTATAAAAAATTGATTACTATTTCACAAATAACTTTAATCACACTTTTTACTTGTTCATTTTTAATTGTCTCAATCTATAATATCATCTTTTTATCAATGTTTTTTGAGTCCTCTAGTCCATGTAAATAAGACGACTAACACAAAAGGTTTGATTAGTTTCCAGTCGCCAAAAGTAATTCGTCAATTCAATATTATCTCTTAATAAAAATCACTCCATCAATTTGACAGATATAAAAATCATCTGTCAAATTGATGGAGTGCATATTACATTGAATTCATAGTTTTAAAAATTTTTATAGTTGAGCGACTGAATAAGAAGATTAACGAGGACGGTTAGCAACAGTAACACTTCTATTGCATTTCTACGCCATGACGAGTCTCGTAAATATCTATCTAGGATTTAATAGCATGGATAATCAGGAGCATAAAAGTCACCTTATTTCAAACTATCATTTATAGCCATTTTAATATTTATAGTGCTGATTTAAAGAACTTATCTTTAGTACGTTCATCAAGGAGCATATTTAATAAGGTTTGAGGCTTTGTTATTAATGCAGAAGCAGCAATTCGTTCTTCTTTTATCAAAAAGACAGTTGGTGTCGATTGAACTAGATAGGTAGATGATAAAAATTCTTCTCTCAAATAATGAACACTTTTTGGGAGATGACTTTTTAATTCACTATCGTCAAATAAAGTATCTCTATTGTTTACAATAATATTAATGTCATAATTTTTTTCGATTTTATTCAGTTGTTTAACCACTTCTTTACATGTAGAACATTGAGAATGAGCAAAGATTAATAAAGTACTTTTTTCTCTAAATAAATCTTTAGCAATAATTCGATTCCCATTGTCATCAACAGATCTAAACAGTGGTGCGTATTCTCCAACCTCTAACATATCTAAAACAGTGCCTCGAATACTTTGAATTTGTTTCAAAAAATTTCGATTGTATTTCAACATATAAAATAAAACTACCGAAAGGCATAAAATCATTAGTAAAATCATAGAAATCAAAAGGTTCATCATTATAGTGTTATCTCCTTATACTTTTATTATTTAAATTTTAATTATCAATTTAATTCTTTGAATTCTTTTCTTCTGAAGATCAAATTCTTTAATGATTCCATACAACATCACTAGATTAGCTCCCGTTAATAGGTTGATGACGAAGTCTAATGTATAAACTTCTAGACTAGTATTATTAATGTAAACAGTTATTCCAAAAATAATTAATAAAGTATTTCTTAACAAATGCTTCCAAGATAATTGATCACTTTCTAGTACTCCACCACAGCCACATGAAATTCTAATGTGTCCTTTATAGAGATTTATTGCAATCGCTGTTGAATACGTGATTAACAATACAGAGTACAAAATACAATCTATTAGACTAAAATGATTTGCAATTAATTTAATTGCTAAGTAAATTTCAATTGCTGTCCCTAAAAAAAACACAATCGGATTTAGTTTTTTAGGGATTATTTTATAATAAGTAATTTTATTTATTGATTTTTTCCAGTTAATTAATTTTTCCGTTACGGAAGTAAGTAATAAAATTGCTAAAAAGCTTGCAACTATTTGTGCTATAGAATCAACCATTGAATACTTTGCTCCTTTCATCAATCAAATGATCAACTTGTCTAAAATACATCTCTGCGTATTTTCCATTCAACTTAATCAAATTCTCATGGCTCCCCATTTCTACAATACTTCCCTCTTCCATATAAATAATTTTTTCTGCTAATCGAGCTACATTTATACGATGTGTGATGAAAAGAATACCTTTAGAGTTCATTTTTTTTAAAACATTATTGATAATATTAAATTCACTATCAGGATCTAATGAAGAAGTAGGTTCATCTAAAAAGAGAAATGATGCTTCTTTGAATAAACTTCTAGCGATAGAAATTTTTTGCCATTGACCACCAGAAAGTTCATTTCCTTCTTCAAACATATTACCTAATATCGAATGCACACCGTAATCAAGGTTATCAACCTTTTTCGATAAATCTACTAATTTCAGTAAATCTGACGATTTTCTAAGATTTTTTTCATTATTAAGTTGAATATTTTCAAGAACAGTAAGTTCATATTTATTGAAATCTTGAAATAAAACACTTATGTCATTCCAATAACTTTCTTTATTTATTTCTTCTAAGTAACTCATATTATTTAGTTTGATCGATTGTGAAGTATCATACAATCCAGTCAAGCATTTAATTAATGTTGATTTTCCAGATCCGTTTGTGCCCATAATTGCTACCCTTTCTCCTTTGTTAATTGAAAAAGATATATTTTTTATGGCTGGAATAACTTGATCAGGATATGAGAAGTTCAAATCATTAACAGAAATACTATTTACTTTATTTATCAACTTAACTGATTCTTGATCTGGCATATAAGTTGAAAGAAACTTTCTTAGTTCTCTAACGCCTAAGTTACTTGAATGAATATCTGATAAATTTCCGGCAAACATAGGAACAATACCTTGCAAATTTTGTATAGCTTGAATGACTGCCGGTAGAGTAGCTACTGTAATTACTCCTATAGATAACGAATCGATAACGAGATAAATAGAAAATAAAAATGAAAGGGCTACAATAATTTGAATCAATAAAAAACTTTTCATTTGAGTGATTTCAAGCTTAATTTCCTTTTCTGAATTTTTAACAAACTTTTCTTTCCATTTATTTATGAAGAATTTTTCTAGCATATTGAGCTTTACATCTTTCAATTTATCTTTATTAATAAGTAAACTTTCAAAATATGTAGCCTTTCGCCGATCTTCTGACATCAAAAGGTATAAATCGAAATTCTTATTACTAAATTTCAACTCCATTATTATTAATGGGATTACCATTATTAAAATAATGAAAATGAAATTTATATTGATATTAATCAAATATAGAACAACCGTTACGACTGAAATTGTAGATTGTAATAGTGAGAACAATGTATTTACTGAAGAAAGGATTTGGTATTGTGAGCTAATAATTCTCGAATACTGATTTTGAAAACTTGATTTTTCATAGTTGATGTATGAAATTGCTTTAGATTGTAATAAAATTCTATTCTTCATATATAACTCAAACTTAAATCCCACTTTCTTTTCTATTAACGAGTGAGAACTATTCATAAAAAAGATCATAAAATTTAAAAATGCAAAGCTAGTAGCATAGATAAGTGGTTCAGAGTATTTATCAGTGTTTATTGAACTTATGACTGAGCTAAATAGCCTTTCTATTACATATACGTTCGCCACAGGGGCAAAGCCTAGAAGTAATTTTATTAAAAATTTTATTAAAAAATAAATAGGGGCAGAGAACCACACTAACTTAATACTATATAGCAAGTCATTAATAGCTTTAAACATGGCATTTCTCCTTTGTAATTAAAAGTAAATAATTATTTGACTATTTCCACTTTTTATAATATTATAATTTTTGTAAGTTGTAAACGCTTTAATTTCATAAAAAGGGTGTGAAATGGGATTGTATTCTATTATTTTAGTTGTTTTTTCTTTTGTTCCTATCTTTATCTTAATGTACTTATTTGTTTCTTTGTTCCGATGGAATACAGCTTTTGAAAAATGGAAAAAATCATCTATTCAACCTTCTGACAATATCGGACAAGAATTTGAACACTTCAATCTTTCCAGTCCATTCGAAATCACTTCAGATCCAAAACTAGAAAAAATTATTTCAGTTTCAAATTTACTTGAAGTGAATTTATCTACAATCTTAACTTCAGATCATCTACTAATTTTTCTAGATAAGAAATGTGTGTTTTGTAATTCAAATTTCGAAGAATTTGTTCAATTAATTGAACAAAATAAAAATCTTCAAAAAACAGTTTCAATTATTTTTAATAAATCTCAAATTGAAGCTGCTAACTCTTTTCTTTTTCTTCACGAATATAATTTCCAAGTATTTTTAACAGAAGATGACTCATTAAGAGATTCTTTTAAAAAATCTTTTTTACCCATGTATGTACATACAGAATTTCAATCAGTTCAGAATATTAGCGCCTCACCATTTGAAGTTCTTAACTAAGTCAACATGTGAAATTTTGAAAGGAGGTGAAAACAATTGAAATATACACCTTGTGCTGATTCTGGATTCCGCAAAACTACTACTTACTGTGCATTTGATAGAGATTGCTTCGCTATTATGAAATATGATAAAGCAGGGATTCGCCGTGTTTATGATACGCGTGATGGTTCAACATGTAGCCTTGTCGCAGCTTCTTGTCCTTGCTAATTCAAATAAAAAAAAAGGGGATTGAAAACAGATGAAATATACACCTTGTTCTGATTCTGCTTTCCGTAAAACTACTACTTACTGCGCGTACGATAAAGATTGTTTCGCTATGTTGAAAACAAACGCTGGCTATCGTCGCGTATATGATACGCGTGATGGGTCAACATGTAGCCTTGTCGCAGCTTCTTGTCCTTGCTAATTCAAATAAAAAAAAAGGGGATTGAAAACAGATGAAATATACACCTTGTGCTGATTCTGCTTTCCGTAAAACTACTACTTACTGCGCGTACGATAAAGATTGTTTCGCTATGTTGAAAACAAACGCTGGCTATCGTCGCGTATATGATACGCGTGATGGGTCAACATGTAGCCTTGTCGCAGCTTCTTGTCCTTGCTAATTTAATTTGAAAAGAAGGTATCTTTACAGATGCCTTCTTTTTCACTATTCATATAGTAATTTTTATAATAAATGGAGGGATTCAAGTGACTTTGAGTTTCCAGTGTAAAAATATAAATAAATTCTTCTCTTCAGATGGAATAAACCAAAAGGCCTTAATTGATATTAACTTAATCGCAAATGACGGAGAGTTTATTTCTATCATTGGTCCATCAGGATCAGGAAAATCGACTTTACTAAGTATTTTAGGTACTTTAGATTCTCCTAGTACAGGTTCATTAATTTTTAAAGATAAACACCTTAAAGATTTAACGTCGCGTGAGTTATCAGATTTCCGATTTGAAAATATAGGTTTTATTTTTCAACAATTTCATTTAATACCTACACTTACAACTCTAGAAAATGTAATGGCACCTTTATTTGGTAGAAAAGTTGATTATGATAAAAAAGAGAGAGCACTTTCTCTTATTCGTAAAGTTGGTCTTAATGGTAAAGAAAATGCATTACCCTCACAACTTTCTGGTGGTCAACAGCAACGAGTTGCTGTTGCAAGAGCATTAGTTCACGAGCCTAAGTGGCTTCTTGCAGATGAACCTACGGGTAATCTAGATACTGAAAACGGAGAAATTATTTTTGATTTACTGTACCAACTCAATAAAGAAAAAAAATGCGGTGTTTTATTTGTAACTCATGATCCATTACTAGCAAATAGAGCAGATAAAAAAATTGAGATGAAAGATGGCGAAATAACAACTATTTTACATAAGAATACGGAGGGAATTTTCAGTGTTTAAATTCATTTGGAATTCCTGGTGGCGTAATAAAGAGCGATTTATTCTTTTACTTGTCGGTGTACTGATTGTCAGTACAGGTCTTAGCTACTTAATCGGTACTACACAAGCAAATAATGGGACTGTCGTCGATGAATTACAAAAGCGTTGGGGCTCCTCGTATGATATTGTTGTTCGTCCAAAAGGTAGCAGAAGTGTAACGGAAGATTTGAAACTACTCGAGCCGAATTACATGAGTGGACTTGATGGCGGAATTACCCGCAAACAATATGAGACAATCAAAGAAATAGCAGATATCGAAGTTGCAGCTCCTATTGCAATGATTGGTAATTATAATACGTATGCTGAAACAGATACCTATATGTTTAAAGATCAAGGGATATATAAGGTTACCATTCAAGATATTCAAGATACAGGATTAAAAAAAGAGGTAGAAACAAGTTCTTTCTTTTTAGGTGCTGGTTGGTTTCCTTCTGACGATGATGAGTTGAACCGTGATATCTCGCCACAAGAGCTAGGCAAGCATCCTCTTATGGGCTATGGAAGTGCAACGATGATTGCAGGAATCGATCCAGAAGCAGAAGCACAATTAGTTGGACTGGATCAAGCGACTAAAAAAGCCCCACATAGTCGATACTTTACAAAAGACGATATAACGACGGATGATGGCAATGATGTATGGGGAATTCCATTGATTTTAAATAGTCATGAGTATGTTGATGCTTCTCGGAAGTACCGTTACGAAAAAGTTGATTTACCTTTGATTAATGATTCAATGACCGAGACGGTCAAGAACGTCATGAAAAAGGGCGGTGCATCCTATCTTAAAACGCTACCCGTGACAGATACGAAGAAATATAACATTTCGACAGAACAAGCCTCTAAGCAATTGGTTCAAGACATTCTACAAGATACTATTCCTGAGAATCCCTCAGGAACCTTTAACTGGATGTATTTAAAACCGTCCTCTGTTGATTATCAAACTCTTGCCAGTCCATATGCTACTCGCTGGCCTTTTGCTTATCAAGTCACCCCTCAAGAAGTACCGAAGGACGTTCTTTTATCCAAAAGGACAATGTACAGAAAAGTACGATCGTTTGGTGATACCTCGGTCAATATGAACGCTGTCCCAAAGATGCATTTGAATTTTATCGGTGTCTATGATCCTAAAAAATTGAATATCTCTAAAGATCCGTTGACAGAGCTACCAATGGAAACGTACTTTCCAGCAAAAGCACAGTGGGTGATGGATAAGAACGAAAAACCAGTTAATCCAGTCCGGGACGTTAAACCAACTAACGATCCATATGACTTTCTGACAAAACCACCTTCGATGTTAACTACATTGGATGCAGCCTTTAAACTACGCGGTAATAAAGCAATATCCGCAATTCGAGTCAATGTCAAAGGCGTCGAAACGATGAATGCAACAAGTGAGAAAAAATTAAAGTCAGTCGCAAAAGAAATCGAAGCAAAGACCGGTTTAATCACCGATATCACACTTGGCTCATCCCCACAACTCGCGCTGACATATCTCCCGGGTCTTAAAGGTGAATCGGCACTCGGTTGGGTTCAACAACCATGGATTAAACTCGGTTCTTCGATGGCGATTTTCCAAGAGGCAAAGGTTGGAATGAGCGGAATCATAGCGAGTGTCATCGCTGTCGCACTTGTTTATGTTTTCAGTTCGAACATCATTTTGCTATATGCCCGTAAGAAAGAGTTTGCGATTCTTTTATCTCTCGGTTGGCGTCCACGTCAGCTTTCAAAGCTGTTATTCTTAGAAGCAACGTTACTTGGATCACTTGTCACATTAATTGCTTGGACAATCCTTGGCTCGTTCTGGCTGACAACGGATTACCCAATTGCACTCGGACGTATTATTATGATTGGATTCACAGGATTGCTGATTTACTGGGGTGGTACGATTGTTCCAATGATATTGATTAAACGTATCAAACCCTATGAAAGTATGCGCTCCGGTGAAGTCTCGAAAGGTCGACGTTTTGTTCGGGCACAAAGTGTTCTCGGCATGAGCATTAATCAACTAGCGACGTATTGGCAACGCACGTTATTATCTACAATTGCAATCGCTTTGCCAACAAGTCTATTCATTTTCTTCCTCTTCATTACATTCCGTCTGAAAGGCGTTTTATACGCGACATGGCTTGGAGAGTTCGTCGCCTTAGAAGTTGGGACGATGCATTACGTCGCAATGGGGGTCGCATTACTCATTGCGATTCTGACGACGACTGAGATTATGTGGCAAAACGTCAATGAACGGAAAAGTCATCTCGCCGTCTTAAAGGCGACCGGCTGGCAAAATAATCAAGTTCGTTTGCTTGTACTAAGTGAAGGAATGATGACTGGCCTGGTAGCAGGTATATTTGGTTTACTCGTCGCCCTTGCATTAATTGGCTTCGTATACAATCAATTTCCTATTGGCGAAATTGGTTTTTTAAGCCTAATGCTGTTCATACCCGTCATAACAGGTATTCTTGGAGCATTACTTCCGGCACAACGGGCAGTCCAAATTACACCGAACGCAGCAATCGGAAGTGTTGCCTCTAATCAAAAATCGACTGAACGTCAATTCAAAATCGCACTCGGATCAATTGGTACAATCTTGGTTGCAGGTGTGAGCTCCTTATTCTTTTTTGCAGCCGATGAAACAACTACTACTACCGTTCAACCGAAAGCGACACCTACTGTTGTTACAACAGGGCAAAAGCTAAAAGATCAACAGGATGAACCTAAAAAACATACAACATCATCGAAAGCGAAAAAAGGAGTCATTGAGCAACTCATGGATAAGGGAGGAATTAAGACTTACCCCGGTGATCCAAATGTTAAAAAACGTTATGGATTTATGGTTAGCTCTGCTAAACGCGTAAATCTTCCTAATTTACCGGCAACTAAACAAGCAATTTCTGTGACGCTCGAACTAGAAATTAAGGGTGAGATAACTGCCGACTCCTACTTCACTTACGTACCATCTTCTTTCCCTTTAATTGATGCTCACAATAAAAATTATACACCTGAAAAAACAATCAACTACAATAAAAAAGCTTATGTGGAACATCTAGGATATTTAGCTCCTTATCGTTCCAAAATCGATGTCATTTATGTCGTTCCTAAGACTGAAAAAACGTTTGTAATGAATGCTAACGGTTCTTTTACTCCACATGTATATGCTGTCAAAATCACATTATAAAAAATATAGAGAGAATTCCTTTAAGAATTCTCTCTATATTTTATAAGGAGACTTATATGAACTCAATTCAAGTTAAAACTCCATCAATCAGAACAGAGCGTTTAGATTTATTTTTGAATAAATTGATAGAATCCTTTAATTCAAATAATCTTGAACTTTTCCTTTCAATTCATTCTTTTAATGATGTCTTTTTTAAAGTAGAACAAATTAGATGGTTCCAAGACATCTTAACTGACGAGCATGCGATAACAAAAATCGAAGTATCAGAAACTGATAATTTTGATAAATTGAAAATTAATTTTTTAACTAAAAACTCTTTTGGGGAACGTAGAGAAAACCATGTCACCTATAGATTGAAGTTGCATGATAAACAACTAGTGATCACTAGTTTAGACGTACAAACGATGACTAGTCTTCGTAGATTTTCAATCTCCTATTCTCCTTCGATGCGTATGGAAGTATCAGTAATCGAAGAAATAGTTTCAGAAATCATCAGTTTTTTCTATAAGCGTTTAAATGTAAGACTTAATCCTGAAGATATACATATTATACTATTTGATACCCCCGTAAGCTTAGCATCTTCAATCCCTACCGATCATGCATATGGTTGGTATGAACATTTAGAATCCATAAAGATTTTAATTCCTGATTTTATAGAAGATAAGCAGACCTATCTGAGAAAAATCTTGTCCCATGAGATGACTCATCTATTTCTTTCAAAAATTTCGAATGACAATCTAGCATTATATTTTCAAGAAGGAGTTGCACTATACATAGAAAATTCGTTCATCAATCAGTATGACTATTACCCAGGTACAAATCTACAAAAAAAGCAAGTATACGATTCTTTAGAAATTTTAAAAGAATTTAATTCTAGCTTAATGACATTCGATCAACTTAATAATCTACGTGCAGAACATGGAGTAGAAATATACCATCAAGGATATCTATGGACGAATTACTTAATTTCAAAATATGGACTCCATCTCTTTTTAGAATTTATAGAGTCACTTTGTTTAAATGTTTATGTCAACAAACGTTGCTTAAACAAAATTGATATTAACAATAAACTAACCAGTGAACAAATCGATAATTTCTTTCCAAAGATTAAATTCCAAGAATTAAAAGATTTTTATTTGATCAATTAAGCATTCCTTTTTTATTACTTATAAACATCCAAATAACGATACCAATGAAAATAAATGCGAATATCCAAAATGATATTCCAAAGCTAAATAAAGTCGCAATACAAAAAATAAAACCGAGTACAATCTGTTTTAATTTCAATTTTACTAGTTTATTTTCGTTGATTAAATCAATAGTCCCGATGAAAAAACAGCAGAAAAAAACAATACAAAAAATACGTATTATCATTTCCGGAACTGAAGTTGAAATTGTGCAAACAATTATTATAAGGAGTACACCAAATAATGTTGCTAGTGATATAACATAAGGACTAATTATTTTAAGAAGATTAAGAATAAATAATTCCAAATCTATAAATAAGCGACGATCTAGATTATCTATATCTTCTTTAGTTTTAATTTGCTCATTCAACTGAGTAGAAATTAAATCAGAGATAAGAATGGATTTATCTTTGTCTTCTTTCTCATCTTGTAAAATAGTAAGTATGTTACTCGTAAGTTTCTTATCAAATACATTTATTGAACTATATACGGTTTTAAAAAATGAAGAATAGTTTCCATCCAATTGACTTTCTCTATAATCATTTAAAATATTGGCGTAGGAAAGAATCCTACTGTCTTTCAAATCATTTTTTCTCTTGAATAAATCGTTTTGTTGTTTCTTTATTTCGTTTCCAAACCAAATAAATAACCCTATGAACACTAAAGAAAAAATCATTAACTGAGGATCATTGCCAAAAATAGTTTTAATATAACTCATTATTTCTTTTATGATAGAGTTCATTTCTTAACCCCTGACGTAATTATCTAATGATTAACTAACAATTTTCATATTCAAAAAATGAACCGTTCACTTTATTACAGAACGGTTTTTATATTATTTAATTTTACGTATTTAAATACTTTTCTAGCGCTATTCTAATAATTTCATTTGGCTTCATGCCTTAATCTTGTGAATGCTTTTTAAGCGTTCGATAGAGTTAAGCATTTTTATCGGAGAAATCAAGATAAACGTGGGGTGTTTTTAACTCTTGGGGAGCTGCCTCAATTACATTTCGTTCTTTCCGTTCATTCAGCATTTTTTCACTTCATGTAATTGCTCTCGCTTCACTTTATATAAAGTAAACTCTCCGTCTTTTGTCTGGTACTTTCGCTCTTCTAGAAATGGCATTTTTGAATCCTCTGGTCATGTAAGTAACTCAGCTAGTTTTGAAGCACTAAATTTTTCTTGAATCACCTTTTCAAAAATCTTTGGTTCAAAAACATTTCAAAATGAAGTGAAGCGACCGACTTGAGGATGCTAAGGGAGTTCCCCGCTAATCTTTTCAGAATGGCAGATTGCCCCGAACCCTTAAGAATTTAATAATAGACCTAAAAATGTCACTAATAAAATTATAAAGGAATCTTCACAGAAGTAGTGCTCTATTCAGTTCGACAAGACATCATATGAAAGAGGATGTCTTTAATATGATGTCTTTACAATCCTAATCGTCTCCACTCGTCCTCAAGATGTTGATCCAATGTTTTAATGTCTAGAGCATATCCTTTTAAAAGGACCCGAACCTCTTTTATAGATGCATAAATAAAGCGATTCCATGCCACATAGTTTAGGCGCGTCGCAAACAAAATGGGTACACCGCCTCCTCGAACATAAGCATCAATTCCATCTGTCAGACATAACGATCCATGTCCGACTAAAAGCATTTTCCGAAGTGTTGGTTTGTTACCAAAAGGAAAAGATTCCATTAGGCTGTTTTTATGATAGAACTTACTCTTTAGTCCCCAGAGTAGACGGATGATTAATTCGTTCAATATAACCGGGATTGCCATCGTTGTACCAAAACGAGCATCGTATCCTTTTTCGAATACTTTAGTAGAAAATTCAGCAATTGTTAAGTCAGAACTTTCACCGCCTACATTACCAATGTCCGCGAATTGAAATAGCTCAAAGAACGGAAGAGGAATTCCGGATCCTCTCCGACCATCTAGATGTCCCCTTGTACCACTCGAACCAGATATATCGGATAATAAATGCCCTAACCAGTTCGAAAATCCTGCAAACAATTTAGATAGGAACGTACCTCCGACTAGCATAGGGGTACCGTCTCCTCGCGGCTCTAGTCGAAGTAACTTCCCGTCGGATACAAAACTAGCTTTTCCGGTGAATTGATCAAGAATTGAAAAAAACAGACCAATGATATCTGGAGAATGTCCCAGTGATTTTATATGATGATCCATCGGACGCATGTTTAACGTTTCTCCATCCATCCTCAAATCACTTGCATATCGTGCATCATAGTTCACTTTAAAACGTCGTTCCAGAAAACCGATTGCACTTGCAATCGAGTCGGGTTCGTTACGAATTCTCGACCCGTTTGATTTATCATCTTTCCATACCATTCTTGCAAACTTGACGACGATTCCATCCACCTTTTGATCAGACCATCCCATGAGCACGCTATCAGATGGAGCACCTACAAAAAAGCTATCGACCAACCCTGTCACGAGACCACTGAAAGCGGCAATTGCGTAATCATAACGATCACAAGTAGTTTTTTTTATGACAAACTCATCACGAAACGCAATCAACATTTCATCTTTTTCTTGTGCACTTAGCAAATGTTCGAACGGATTCTCGTGAGCGACATCCTTATCTGTCAGATAACGATCTATCCGCTTTGAAAAGTCATCCCATGATTCACTTGAAATACATAAGGGCTGTAAATCATCATAACTTGGAACAACAAGTGGAGGAAAAACGTATTGTTTCGATTGAATTTGATTTCCATTCATTAACTTGGTTGTCTGGGCAAGTAAAAGGTCCAGTGCTTCGTTCTGATTTTTTTGAACGTCATCTAGTTGTTCAATACTCTTATTCATATCGCCCAGACTTTGTTCCACCGATACCACTTGATGCTTTTGAGCTAATAACGCCCGGTCTAACTGATTCAATGCCTCATTAGATTCTTTCATTATAATCACCGATCTCCGAATAATTTTTTTGCAATCCGCTTCGCACTACCCGTCACTTCAGCAACTCCACCGCTTGTCAGTTCAAAGTAACCAATCTTCTCGAAAGATTCTTGAAGATTTTCTAAATCTTCTAAGCTCAGGTTCTCGTTGATTTCTAGTTTCTGTGTCTGTGTTTTAACGTAATCCTCTGATATTTTTTCAGCTGAATCATTTGACGAATGTACTTTTGAAAACCCATCGTTCACTTGAACACTGTCAACTAAAATAGCTCTCTGATTAGTTTTTCGTAATACTTCAATAGCTATTTCTTGCTCAGGTTTGGTTTTGTAACAATCAAGGATAAATTCCCGAATCTCTGAATGTGTCACTTTAGATGTGAGTTCTTCTAAGCGATCTATACTTAAAGTCAGAGGAAGACGGGTGAGCATCTGCTCTTTTTGAGATTCCTTTTGTTTCTCGGCACTGAATCGAGCACTTTCACTCAGCATCGTTAACATATCAGATAATTGATTGATTTTTTCTGAGTTTTCGTTCCCTTTTTGAATAGCGGCTACTAGCCTACAAGAAATTTCGTTAATGTCTTCTATCAAGTAATCAATTGTTTGTTGAGCATTCCGAATGATTTTTTGAAGCATATATTCGCGTTGTTTATTATTCTCTACATGATCAATATTAGTGAACTTCTTCCATCCGTGATAAGTGCCCATCCCAAGTAAAGCAAATAACCCAATCCCTGGTACCATAGCTGCGAACCCTAAAGCGCCTACACCCAAGGCAGCTAGTCCACTGACCGCATTCAATCCAACGACCGATCCTGATAGATAGACTGCAGTAAGCGGCATCCCGATAGAGTTCGATTGTAAAGCAATATCTTTCATTGATTTTATGATATCAGCGTCATTTTTACGGAACTTTAGAATATCCTCATCATTTTTGATTGCTGCACAAAGCAGTTCTACTTCTTCTATTTGAATCGAGAAGTCATGTCTTAATCGCGAAAGAAATTCATTTGACTCCCAACTGGACAAATCATTTTTTAGCTTATATAGGTATAATAGATCTTTAAATAGTGACTTTTGCACAATAGAAAAGTCGATTGTATTTGCCTTTTCTTTAAGAATAGTAAGCAGAGAGGTAGTTTCCTCTCGATTTTCTTCTGAAGACCCTATGAATTCCCTCAGCTTTAGTCGATACTCTGAATTAAGGTGAATACGTGTGACAAGTGACATTAATTCCCTGTATTCGATAGCATCTACTCTGTTCTTATCAGACATAATGAAATTGACGAGTACTTTTACGTAAGTGAGTTTATAAGGTTCTGGCATATCAGATAGAGGCATGATTTGTGACGTGTCCACAAAATCTTGTGTGCTTTTTATTGAAATGATTCCCTCGATTAATTTGACGAACTTCTCAACCTCATATTTAGATAGTTGTTCTGTTAACACATATTGTTCATCTTTTGTCGTCAGGATCACATTAAGATTTTCTTTTCCTTTATTCCGCTTTTTTGTTTCTTGTGGATTGATTCGAATTTCCAACAAATCTTTATATAGAATCATGATTGGTTTTTCTGAAGAAGATTTTAAATAAAAACGATCTCCTAAAAACAAAAGTCCCTCTTTGGCATTCTTTAATAAAGTTGAGTCGTGTAATACAATCACTTGTTCTGAAGAAATACCGTTCGCATAGGATTTGATAGCAGATTTCAGTTTCCCCTCTGAAATATTTGGAGACACTTGCACTTCGCTACTAATTAGTTTTGGTGTGTTCTCTTTTAAGAATTGTACGATGTTCATTAAAATTTCCTCCTAAAAAATGTACAGCATCTATTTTTCCATAATTTATAATCTACTCATTATTTATCTATTTATTATACATCTATCCATATTATTAGCTGTTTCTTTTTTAATACCGGTCATTATTTTTTTACGGGTTGCATTTATTTTTTAATTTAAACTTAATCTTAACAAGTAGCATAATCACTGGCGTAGTGTTCTAAAATGAATCAGAAGCGTTTGAGACGGACTCATCGAAAGTCTCTGATACAGACAGGCATGTACGTATAGTATTTAAATGAAATCAGTTTTGTATGATACCTGGTTTATGATGATTGGATGTCGCCATAATAAATGCCAGGACCAAACAACAATCAATGATTTCCATTCCATCCTTGAGATTGACCAATCAGACTGCCTGTTGGTCGTCTAAAAAGAAAAAGTAAACTTTTCCACATACCCCGTGGCACATATTAAGCCCTCATTAATGAGAAGAATCTGTATAGAAATGGCCGATGACTCCACGGAAATACGGAATCATCGGCCATTCGGTTGATTTTGGAGCTATCATAGGCGTGCTTTTTCGAGATTACATGAAGAATTAAGTCAATTTTCATCTTCCAGATCAGCTCGATAGGGCTTGTATTTCATATGTATACCTATAAAACAAGAGATGTAAGAGTTACAGAAATATGAGATGACGGCAATCTTATTACACACGTCACCAGACGTAGAAGAAGACCTACAGTCTTCATTAAAAAGATGCACTCTTCAATGAGTTAGACGAACGTAACAATGATGACGTAGGGCTTTGACAACTATCTCAAAATTGTCTTCAATGCATTCGGAATGGAACCTGATGTAAATGATGACTAAGAATCCCGCTCTAAGCATCTTAGCTGGATAAGACACATAGTTCATGCATGATGCATGATCTTATCCATAATCATTCCTTCCTTCACTTGTCATGATTCAAATATACTGTCTAGGAATCTCTCCTTATCCTTGTAGAGCATCTCCGTATCGGGGGAGAAGTATCCACCCTTTCCTCGAATGTTGGTAGTGACGGCAGTCCGGTCGAAGTTCAATCGGAATGTTTTGGAGATTTCCTCACGCATCATGTCGATATCGATTCCGCCCCTCTCTGGTAGTAGGTCGAGAAAGAATCTCCCTATCGTTCGCTTGTCACGGCCGATATAGAAGATATCCCCTCGCACCGTCCGGATGGAACCGACTCTTGCCTGCATATGGAGTAGTCCCTCGAAGAAGAGGTCCTCCATCCCGAGTTCAATGATCGGGAGGCAAGGTCGTTCTGAATCGATGCGAAGGTGAAGTAGTCCTCTCCTGAACGTTTGACGGCTTCGATCATCTCTCTGACGAGTGCTTTGACCATCCCCTTGTTCACCCCGGCCTTTCTTAATCGTGCAATCGAGATATAGGTGCCCACGTCGAATCGGAAAAGATCGTGTGCCTCCTCCATACGCTTGACGACACGTCGGAATGGCACCGAACTGAAGACGGGAGAGTCTGGTACTACGAAGAGTTCGTCCCTCGCCAGGATGGACTGGAAGTATGTCTCTGCATTAGCATGTATCGCCCGTAGGACGAGTCCCCCGCGATTGACGAAACCGACCTTTTCGAGTGCACCACCGTTCAGATATCGAGAGCTGAACTCCTCGACGTGAGAGAACTTCTCCTCTAACTCCTCGTAGGTATAGACTTCTTCGGTGAGACGTTTCGAGAACCATGTCGCCTCTCTCTTCGTTAGCAGAGACATGCTCTTTCCTAGCGTCCCGATTGCGACCTCAGAATTCCCTACGACCGATATGCTCGTCGTCTCGACATACCGTCGGACGATATATTGCAACTCATCCGGTTCCCTGCAATCCAGTTCTTCCATCAAAGCAGGAGAGAGTTCAAAGAGATGCTGTATTCCGTAGAATCCGGAATCGAGCCTTAACAGGCCCCGTAATCGCTGTAACCTTCTCTGCGTCAATCTCGACCGGTCATAGAACCGGTGCCGTTTACCAGCGGACTGGATGATGCACTCCGAACGAAAAGCGATGGAGGAGAGTTTCCTGGAATCGGATTCGAATTTCTTCGCCACTACCGCCTTGTACTCTTCTTCGAGGTACTCGTCATAAAGCTGCTTCCATCCCTCCATCAGTCTCGCTCCCTGATCAGCATAAAACCAGAGGACATGCTCGAGCAGGTTCTCTCTCGTCACTCGCACGACGTCACCTTCATGCGTGACGATGAGTGACAGGGACCTCTTGAACCGCCACCGCTGTCGTTCGCTCAATTTGCCGTATAAACCCCTGACATCATCCGTGCCCGCCACTACTTTCTCGGAGAGAAAGCGATGAACCATGGCTGGTTCTTCGAACACTTCCACGAATACACGCTCAGGGATATCGAAACGTTCGAATCGCTGTAGATATCGCCTCGCCTCCTTCACGTGTGTGAGCGGAATCAGATTCAGGGCCTGTCTCAAGCGTCTCTGGACCTCCTTGGCATCCAGCCCGTATCTTATGGCGATTTCTTGCATGGTGAGTCCTTCATCTAGTCTGGCCTGGAGAAGGTCATGGGATTGAATCTCTGACGAGAGTATGGAGCTTAGCGACCGTACTCTCTTCTTGTACCGGCTGTCACTCGTAAGGGTGAGAAGGTCGGCCCGAATCATCCCTTCGAGGAGGTTCGACGTCTCGAATGATTCGCTACCAGTCTCTCTCATCACGTCCTCGAGCGAGAACGTATCTTCAAGAAGGTCATAGGTCATCTCGCGGAAGGCCTGTTCGAGCTCTTTTGTCACGGTTTTCTGCATTGCCTCTGTATCGCCCAGCGCCTCTTCCCGATTTGGTTCTGGTTCTATGTTAGTAGTTGCTAACACAGCGGACGAAGCTGAATCGTCCTTACTTTCAAATTTACGATAGGCATCCATGATTCGCTGATAAGTAGCAGGCCTCCTGCTTCCGAGGAGCGCATTCTGGAATATCTCGAGGGTCATATCCTCGAGATCCCCATAAGTAAGATTGGCATCTCTCATGAGTCTGACATCGGCAATCAGTAATCCAGTGTCGGGGAGTAGCAGGTGATGCAGTGTCTTCGTCCTACACATAGCTAGGATTTTCTCATCATCCATTACTGACTGAAGGATCATCAATGCCCGTCGAACCGCGGAAGGTACTCCCGGCAACTCCTTGCCTTGTTTCGTGAGTAGCTCCTCTATGAATATCCTGTTCCTTAGCAGTGAGATGGCATTGGAGGGCTCTACCCCGATATCATACTCCTCCAAAACGTCGAGGATTCCTAGTATGCTTTTTCCGAAGTCCATCTCCTTCGTTATAATCATTTTTTCATCTTCGTTCATGAGCCAATCTCCTTCAACCATTCTATGTGAGGGTCGTAGAACAGAAACATTTTAAATTCCTAATACAGACCTCTAATATGGACATGTTTATTATCTTTCTATATTTTACTATTATTCCCACCTGTTTTATAGTGCTTATGCAACTCCATTTTGAAATTCATAAAGTCTTCTTTGAAGATTACATTAATCATCAGTAAGCATTCGATTATGACGAATTCAGTGATACGATGGCTACAGTCCAGATTTGAATAGTACTACTTAAGCATCTTATGATGAACTGGGTCGAAATGATGATAGTTTTTATGAAAATCTTACTAACTCCAATCATCCGAAGAAAAAATTTCCCTTTCTTTTAAAAATACGACATGATTTCGTTTAAAATAAGAATGGGATAGATAATTCTAGAAATAACGGCCTGTTCAATTTACTTAGATTGATTACTTCACCTCAATCCTTTTTCATGGCCTCCATCGAACACGCAATAAATCCATGATGTTCATCGATGAACATCATGGATACGTCTTGAGCATGCCACGAGGACATCGAGACCTCAATAAATTACGAAGAACGGAGATTTTATACTAATGAGTAAACAGTTGATGCAGTACTCCATTCAGAAGAACGGAAAAGAAATTAACGAAGGAATGATCATGGCAGAAGGTTCATCTGTATACGAAATGACCGAAGATGTCGTCGGGCATCTTGGAGAAATGTACGATTTAACAGAAATCGAGTTTGTAGACGTTTCGAACACCTGGACTTTCTCAGGTATTCTTGTGCAAAGTCTGATAACGTTGGAGTTTGCTCCAATCGATACACCCGCAGATAAATTTGGCGTAGATGAAGAAGTAAATTAATTTTCAGTAGAATACCTCTAGACTCCGATTTAAAACTAAATCGATATGATATGACTTCGTCTTGAATATTTCAGACGTGACAGATGTCTAACGCAGAGACAGTAATGATTTTTTTAGGAATCATTACTGTTCTTTTTTCTTTTCATTCTCTTCTATAATAAAGTGAATCCTGATCTTCCCCAGAAAAAACGTATACATTTCGACGTCGAAATGTATACGTTCTAATCATTTTTGAATATTTCCCCTTACAGGTACTGAGTTCCTATTTAGTTCCTTAATCATAAGAGGACGGACGAATCAAGAGGAACATCACTCATAATCCATTCTAGATTCCTATCAATCTGAAAAGATGTTCCTATACAACAAAGTCTCCTGCACGAACCTCGAGCCGTCCGATGTATCCTTCTCCGGACAAAATCGTGATGGCCCGGAAACGATTTATTACCCTGAGTTCGAACCCTCTCGAGGCCTGGACATGATATACATTAAATTCTGGCAATTCCACCAACCTTTTGATGTACCCACCGCTTATTACCTGACGCATCCTCTCGTTCGAAGTCATACAATCGATAGGTCGTATCGGAAGATTGTTGTGTCTCCGGGATCACGATTCCTTTTCCAATAGCATGTACCTTCCCACTAGGAACGAAGAAGAACTCTCCTTTCATCAAGAGTAGAAGCTACCAATCGTCTTCGTCGCAATGGATGCACATCTCTTTCTTCGAACGGGCGGTATTAAACGATGTCAGTTCTGCTCCCTCTTCAGCTTCAACTACATACCAGCACTCCGTCTTATCATATGGCACAACTTCTAGCTGTCTTGTCTGGATGGACCTGGACAGAAAAATCATCGGCTGCATCTAGTATTTTGATGAGTAGTGAGAACATACTGCCAGTGTAGACTCCGAAGAGGTGACGCTCATCTGCCACTAGTCCGCTAACGTTCCCCTTTTGTACATGAACTCTCATCTTTCGATCGAGCAAATGTATTCCAACGTTCGCCTATCTCATTCAATGACAAATAATAGCTAGGTCGCGTAGCAAGCATCTCCCCATAGCCGTTCTTGGGATACGGGTTTCGTTTTCATTATCATATATCTCATCCTTTCATATCGTTCGCTTTTAGTATGAGTTGTGGCCCGAAGTTACGAAGCTTTCTCCACCTATCACCCTGCCGCCCTTCTTCCAGATACTCGAAAATGAAGACATGCTTTAAGTATCTTGAGCTTTGAACTTAAGTATTCGTGAGTTATTTTCTTGAATGGGATTGCAGAAATCGTTCCTATACACCATAATATGAACATACGTTCTTATTAAAAGGAGGTTCATCATGCAGCATCTTCAAAAAGAAATCATTTCCCTCACGTCCCCGAATATCATCAATCCAGTAGTCCGTCTGTCATTGGACGAGAGCATTGCACTTCGAGACGATTCTTCCGTCTCTATCATGGATCAGATGGAAATCATCATGTTCATCGCTTTACGTGAGAGAATTCCATTATCTTTTCGGACGTCGGATGATTCAAGGAACTCGACAGAACTTGTATATATAGAGGGAATCGATTTTCAACGTCACCAATTGACCCTTCGCCACATGAGCACTTCCTCATCATCGCATCACAACTACATGCGAGATGAAGGTTCGCACCTACGACATGCTCATCTATTGCTTACCATGAGGTAATCCGTGAGGAAGAGCGATTCGACGTCGAAATGTATACATACTTGCATCAAGAAAGGATCCACATGAAGTGAACAAAATTACATTCATCATCCATTTCATTTTATTCATCGCCCTTAATTCCATCAGTTTAGCGAATGAGATTGGTATCATAGAAATCTTCATTCTCACGTCCCTATCTTTTATCGAATCAATAATCCTTCATCTTTTATTGGGCTTTCTTTGCTTCACACTCGATGCTTCCAGCGACGAATCCGTCGTATTAAAAGAGAAGATGAGCATACGAGCCGAAAGTGAATGAGAAAAACGGTCCATCGATATGAGTCGAATGGGCCGCTTCTCGTCCGCCTTATGTTATGTCAAAAAATCCGTTCTTCGTCATTTCCCCTTACGTCTTTGTATATGTAGAAAGTCCAGCCGTCCTGTAGAGTATTCATGAAACGTACTCTCATTCGAAAAACTTAGTGATTAGCGTACCTTCCATAGGAACTCCCCTCGTACCGATACAAAAGCTTCTTCATGGATAGCTACATATGTATTCTCGGAAGAGTCGATTAGCACGACTCTCAGACGAATTCCTGAATTCAGGATTCCTGATTCATCCATCCGCATCCTTACGACATCCGAAGAACCAAAGCTGAAGTGCAAGTCCCATACTTCTCCGACATCGGACGAAGTTCCATCCTAAAGTCGGCACCAATCACATCTTCTTCAAATCCGTATAGCATCATTTTCGACAAAACCTTTTCGGAGTCAAGAACTTCAAGATATCCATCAGTAATCATGACCGGAAAAGAAGTGAGATTCCTGATTCTACACTTCAGGGATGAAAAATCCTGTCGATCGTTCAAAGCACGTAAATATCCGTCCACAATCGACAATTCAAATTTTTCCTTTCTCGTTGCGAAACGGATGAAGTCTTGTCTCATCGCATGCCCCTGCTGAAATCCTCTACGGACATAACAGAGTCCTTCATGAAGGTTGTTGAACTTCTTTCTCATCATGTAAGGTTGTTCCTTCGGATTTTTCAATTCCAGAACAGCAATCGTCTTCTTATCGACATTGACATAGTGAAGTTCGATCGAGACATAAGGCTCTATGTTCTCGAATATTAACTGCTGGAACGTAGACAAGTCTTTCTTCTCCTCAATTTCATTTCGTTGATTCCCTCATCTCACCTCAGCGCTCACCTCTATGAATCCAAGCCTTCGAGGAAGCAGACCAAGTCCTCTTCTCCATTCACGCAATCGAACATATAGATATGCACGGTGACATCACCGTCAGTATATTTGACATCCCTTATACCATCAGGGAGGCTCTCCACGAGCGGATAAATCATCACGACCTGTTCGCAAGAGTATTTCTTAGCGTACGCGAACATCTGATACATGTCGCTCGAGGAAATCCCAAAATTAGCATTTTTATAATCAAGGACCTTCCATTTCGTATCGATGATTCGCGTTCTCTTTCTCCCATCCCTCTTGTCTTGATACTTCACTACTATGTCAGGGATGAGTCTGAACGAACCACTTTCGAATAGATATTCGATGGGTCCTTTCAGGGATATCTCCCACTTGTCCCCGAGGTGATGCTCGATTATTTTTCCGACGTAACTCTCGAACAGTTGATTCATCGAGAACAGTAGGGACTGCGTATTCAAATTACCAGTGGTGTTGGATATGTTGGAGTCGTTCAATAGCAGCCTCGCCCATCCTAACGGAATCTGATAATGTCCATTCTTCCGGCTATCGAAGATGCTGGCGAAGTCTTTCACCACCGTGTAGCTCTCGGTCGCTCCCTCGAAGTATTCCAATAACCTTCTCGCCTCTTTGCGATTCTTCGCATCCGTCGCAACGCCGACGATTTTCAGTAAAGCCTTCTTCAAAATTCGATTCTCGGCGCAATCGATTCCGTACTCGTCGTATGTGACGAAGAACCTTTCTTTATGCGCGTGATTGATCGTGAATTGACGCGCGAAGTTCATTTTCCCCTTGTAGAAACGCACGTTCTCCTCAAGCTGACGATAATCTGATTTCAGGCCTCTTCTGACCAGTAGGGACACCTCCTTCAGAAAGAGCTTGATGTAGATTTCGAACATAGACATTTTTGAGCTTCCGAGATTCGTCGCGTCGAACGACTTACTCGGGAACTCACGCATCGTCTTTAACATCTTGAGCATGGCAGCTCTTGCGTCGACCTTCGTTGCATGGATTTTCGGAAGGATTTGGAGCTGTCGGCCACTAGGCATCTGCAGGACGCCGACGTAGTTCCTTGCCCGGATGACCTTGCCGATACCCTTGCGTGATGACAGAGACAGGAAATCTAGTCCATCCCTTCCTTCTGAAGATAGTTCGAGCATGAGCTCCTCGAGTTCCTCGAACGTATCCTTGTCGACTTTCCGTCCCGGCCCTTTGTATACGATGGCTTCATACTCCATCACCTCGATGACATCAGACTTTCGCATGATGACCTGCATAAATCGCTTCATATACTTCTCGATGGTCGAGCGCCTCGGAGTTGATGCGATACTTTTTCTCGAGGTCCATATTATATATGGACGAACCGAACAGCTTAGACGAATCGGGACGTTCCATCAAAATTTGTGGTCCGTTCTTCCGTTGGTCGTCACCGAGCACGGCCCTGATTTTCTCATGATCATCGAAGAAGTACTCCTGCAGAAGCGGAATGATTGACTTGAGGAAGATTTCCTTAAGCGCATCTACATCATTGTCTGACGACAGTCCAGTGAAATAGGCATGACCTATCATATGGTCCCGATCATATAACGCCTCAATCCGGCGGTTCATGACGTCGAGCAGGCACTCTAAGTCGACTCCTCCGACGGAGACGCCCTGGAGTATCGAAGGATCAGGCGACATTTCGATGAATCGGAACCTTCTGCGTAACGCGGTGTCCATCAACGCGATGGAACGATCTGCTGTGTTCATCGTCCCGATGATGTAGATGTTATTCGGTACGCCAAACTCCTTCTTCGAGTAGGAGAGCTTGACGAGCGTCTCCTCGACCTCACCTAAGCGTTTCGAGGGCTCAATCAACGTGATGAGCTCCCCAAGAATCTTCGAGATGTTCCCACGGTTGATTTCATCGACGATGAACACGTATGGTCTCTCGCTCTGATTGTCCACTTCCCGGATTCCGTATTCCTCTTCGAGCATGCGCTCGACTTGGGATACGGATAGACGATCCAAGGGATAGACGGTCTTCTGCGTCAATTTTTTTCGCAAGTTCATTTCGTAGATGTCGAGCGATACGTTCTTAGCTAGCCAGTTCACCTTACGGCTACGCTTGTATCGCACTTCATCTTCTAACCACTCTGCATCCCCATCGATGATGCCGATGCCATCGATACGATGTTCGTCCTTCAACGAGAGGATGATATCGCCCACTTCCATCGTCTCGTAGAAATAATTCAGGATGCTACGCTCGGATGGGTTCCTGGAAGATGAACCCTTGAACGGATCCTCACCGAATCCATCCCAACCGATTCGCATCATCCCATCTTCGAAGCATGATTTCTTGAGAGGATGTTCGCCTGCTCCACCTAAGGAGACCTTCCAGATACGTGCATCGGCGTCAATCGAGACGTCATGTCCTCCGAAGCGATGGTCGGTAGCAGCAAGATCACAGAACTCCTTGAAGATGCCCGACTCGATGTTGAACCCGATCTCGTTCGAACCTGCCGTCACAATAGGCTTGATACCTTCGATGAACTCCTCGTAGCCATAGGATTGGTGGAAGGTCGTGAAGGCGATGCGATTCTCATCCCGATATGTCGCATATCTTCTTTTCACTTCTGCGTAGCTCTCCGTCTCGATTTCATCCATCGTCTTTCCTTCGATGATGGCGACGGCATATAGGACCGTATGATAGGTCTTCCCGGTACCCGGCGGACCCTGTAGAATCATGTTCTTCGGATGCACTGCTTTTCCCCCTTCAAGATTTCTAACTTCGGTTGGTACTCGTTCCTCGAGAAGAGACGGAGCGGCCTCGAGTATCGCCTGGTAACTCGGCATGATTTTTTCGATCGCACTACGCAATACATTCGACAGTTCTCGGTCAGACGTTTTTTCGGTAATGTTCACGACATGCGTATAGACAAGTTCGACCTTCTTATTTTCCCCATTCTTGATTCGTCCTCTCAACAGTTCAGGGTTTTCTATTCCCGATTCTGAAATATAACCGAACTCGTCCCCTTCTAGAAATGGAGCGTCCAAAAGATGAGCATGTCTTGCCAAGTCTTTTTTCGAAGGACGACGTCCCCTCTCCCTTGTCGCGTATCGACACTGGAGCACCACACGTGCGATTATGTTCTCCCCGTCTCTACGAAGATCGACTTGAATGCCGTGGGGTAATTCCTCGTATCCGTTCTTCTTCAAGACACCCCAGAGCCTTTTCCCATTTTCTTTCACTAGCTTATTCCCATCATTCAGTATCATGTCCTTGCCAATCACCAAACCTTCATAGAACCTTTTTTTGGTATCTTGTAAAGCGATAGCTTCTTCATCCGTGATTGCATTTTCTCCTATAAAATATTTGAGAAGAATTGTCTCACTTACATCAATCATCTATTCTTACTCCTCTCGAATCAGTAATCGTCACTTTGAAATACAAAATAGCTATACATAAAAATCAGATAAATACTTTTATATTTTCACAATTCATTTTTTTAATGTAATATTTTATATGTAATTATCTTCAACAAATTATTTTTAATAAGGAGGAATATATGAATATTTATCATTTACTGTCAAATGGATTATTGGATATCGAAATGACAGGAGAAGAATACTTTTTATGGTTGAATGATTCTAAAACAAATTTAAATTTTGGTTTTTTTCATCGGAAAAACTATTCTGGCTTAATGACAAAAATTAATCCTAATTTTATCGACCGAGCAAGAGATAAGCAAGGTTATTTTGACATTTTGGGAATTACAGGGATTTATAAAAACATCACACACGACACTCTAATCAATGAACTTTTGCGGACTACAACTGCAGAGGAATGTAAATCTGTATGGAGAGGAACTATGCCTACAAACATCACGAGTGCCGAAAAACACAACTCATTAGCAACGTTAGCAATATTAATGTTTGAACAAGAAGTTAATTTCGGTAATGAGAATTGGCAACGATACACAAAATTCGCACCAAAAATTTCAGACCCCCAATTTAGACGTCCACGAGATTTATTGATGGGATTCATAAACATTGCCTTCTCTGAAGGTAAGGATTATCTTAACAATTTTAAAAACGATAAAGGATTACTAATTCCACCTAAAGATCCTAAAATATTGAATAAATATTTTGATTCTCTTCAGAATGACAAATATGCAGAAGCTCTAATGACTGGAACTACTCTAGAGAGGTTCAGAAATGCTATTGCTTATAAAGAATTGAATCCATATAAATCGAAATATTATGAAACAATTCTTTAAATATAAAGAAATTAAAGATTGATCGAAATTAATCAAATTATTCTTTAGGAGTTATTTTAAATGACATGGCACATTCAAATAACTACTTATGGGCCAGCAGCAGAATATGTTAGAGGATTTTCAAATCATCTTAATGTCCACGAAGAAGAGTTATTATCTGGACATCGTGTTCTTTATCTAGGATCTCCACATCTGGACATATTAAGCGATCCCATACAAGCTATTTATCGAGCAAAAACCTTAATTGCAGTCTTCACTTCTATACAACGATTACTGAATGACCAAATCTGGAGTTACGATTTGAGCCAGATTTTTTATACAGACTATCAAAATAGTGATAATAATGGTAGATATTCTATGAGTCCTTTGCACAATGAGACGATGGCATTCGAAGAAACTTTGAATCCCTATGGAGCGACTATACCTATGTCTAAAAATTACTATAAGAATATCTATCATCAATATCTATCGCTTGCACAAAATGATAATTTAGTACACACAACATTTATATTATTAGACGATGCTTATAAATCACTTAGGTATTACTATATCAATTTATATAAAATTCTAGAGACAATTAAAAACGACTGGAGTCAAGATGCGATGCTCGAGTTTTCATCAGAGGCTGTGAATGCGTTCGATGCATTACATGCCGGAAACGTAAGAGGTTATATGAACCAGTTTAGCGCCTCTGGACTTCTTTCTAGGCACGGTTATACAAAAAACGCAAACGCTCATTCAAACGTTTCTACTCCTCCTCCAATCTTCGAGACTAAAACACATCTTTTAATGTTAACTAATAGATGGCTAAACTATAAAATTAGCCTCACTTAATTTTTTGAACTCTTTTTACATTAAAAATCATCACAAGCTCCCATTATTAAAGAGTAAAGAGACGAACGTATTTTCGTCCCCTTACTCTTTTAATATAAATAAAAAGATAAGCTCATAATAAACTCACTAAAATCGATGAAAGTATAAAGAAAACATACAATAATCTAATAGCTGCCCATCAACTGCAATTTTTGTGTTTTTATAATTCAAAAAACATATTCGTCAGTTTGAAAATATATAAATCATCTCAATTTGTTTTGCGAGACTCTCCTTAGACTCGAAATTTATTTTATTTGAATTTATGACTCCCAGAAGAACGGCCTCTAAAAAAATTAATGCTTTTGTATCTTTTTGTTCTTTTCCACGATGAACAAATTGCGATCTTTTTGAGTATAATTTTTTAAAGTCATCAAATATTTCTTTTTTTCCCATATTTATAAATTTTTTATCTTCCCTTAAAATATTTGCTACATATAAAGATAGCCTAAAGGAAAGTTCTGAGCTGTCTGAACTAAATAACTGCTCGATTCCTATGATTGAGTCTAAAAGTCCTTCTGTTTCATTAAAATCCATCATTGCCCTAGTTCGTCTATATAATGCTCCTTGAATTCTATTCATATGTTCCTCATGATAAGTTTTATACAAGGCATTATATTTTTCTATGGCTAGTTTTAGTTGTTCATTATTTAAACTATTTTTTTGTTGGAACTCTCTTTGAATAGAGAAGGGCAAAGAAGATAAATCTTTTCTCAAAATTATTTTCTGACTATCCATTATATTGACCTTATCCCATAAACTTCTAGGTAGACTTGAACCATTAAAAATATTACCTTCACATTTCAGATATACTTTATCAAAACCAATGTCAGTGAGTTCTGCAACCAATGAAATAAAATTTATTAACGAATTGATTTTCATATGATACTTTTGGAATACCGAAAAGACTTTACTATTAAAAAAAAATAAATCTGAATTTTCAAAGTTTATTTCTTCATCTATCACTATTGCCATATTAGATTTGTTAGCTTCATATAGATTTTCATGATCGAAATATTCGAAATAATTCCAATCTGTAATCCCTCCATATACCCTAGATTCTTGTTCAATCTCCGTCAATTGTTCAATATATATATTTTCAGAAACCTTTAATTCTAATCTTTTTGAGGATGATATGTTATTCCATCTCACTCCTAAAATCGGAATGATTATTTTTACATTCATACGACCAGTCATAAGACAACTTATATATTTTGCTAGTATCACGTCAATTTTATTTATCTCTAGCTCATACTTTAAAATACTATCAATTCCACCTTGCATATCTGAATACTCTTGTAATACTGAACAGAATAATGATTCTAAAAAAAAGTTTATTTCTCCAACTTCATTAAGATCGACTCGATAGCTCTCTAAATATTTTTTAAAAACATTAATTGCTTGAGTTGATTCAATCAACTCAACGTAAAAAGAAGGCTGAATAACATTTCCGTCGATATCATATCCAAGTGACTCAATAAACTTAAAAATAGAAGGATATTTGTCTATTACTTTATCAGTACGATTAAAAGAAAATGTATTGTGCTCATCAAAATCCAATTTCATCTTCTTAAAGTTCGTCTTTCTATTTTTCGATTCGTCCTTGATCTTCTCGACAAATTTAATTAGAGTCTCTCTTAAAATCATCAAATCTCCAGTCATGAAATTCAACCCTTCCTTAATCGTTATAATTTTTCAATTCAATTTTCGTAATCCTATCGTAGGAGTTATGCAGCATCTCTACCATCCGCATGGACATATCACCTTCACCTTCATCTAATTGATGCCTCTTCTTTTGATGTATTTTATCCTCTCTATACCTTCTAGGTCGTTAAAAATTTCACCGGGTGTTGATGTGTGCATCTCGACAAATCATTTGATAGGGACAATATTTGCAGTGATTTCCTGGACTCGATTCGATGTTCATGTTTCCGAGATTTTCTGTGTTCCCATTTCTTTTCCCGAATATAGCCAGTCCTTGTAGAGCGTCAGTATACTTGATTCCTTCCAGATCTAGATAGGCTGGTTTGTATTCATTGTTGCCCCAGTATGCATCATGATGAAGTCTGAGCATGTTTTTCTCGACTATCGTCAAATGAGGAAAAGCTTTCGATATCAAATTAAATCGTCCATCCCCCGCTTCTGATCTACCAGCGATATCGTGATGGAGAAGGTTCTCGAAAGTAAAGCTGCCGTGGAACTTCGACTCGAAGATCGGTCTGTCGTTCAAAAAGAAGCTGTAGAGTGCCCGCTTCTTGCATATCAAGACAGTATCACGTTGCAAGTAGTGGTAGAAACGTTTAGAATGTTCGAGTTCGTTGTCTATATATTCATCTCTCTGATCTCTAGAGTCTTCGACTTGTTCCTCGTGTTCCGGTGGTCGGCTTACTTTTAACCCCATCAATTCCAGATAGTATGAAGGGGACAATCCTCGCTCCTGTTCTAGTTCTTGAACGAAGGAGAATTTGATGTGTACTGCTTGACACATCAGGATATAGAAGAGATAACAAGCGATCTCAAACTCCATGTCCTTCTTCATCTTCAACTGTCGGAGATTGACATTTTCATTGAACAGCTTGTCGGTGCTGACCTTCTTCAACGGCCACAGATTGAGCGATTGTGTATATGGAAACGACTTCTGATCCATCAGACAAAAATGAATGTTTCGATTCATGTCGAACTGCAAGCCGTCGCTATTTAACAGCGGACTGACGAGAGGACTTCCGGAAGTCCTATGTCCATCGCGCATCTCTGCAGCATATTCATCCTCGTGTGAACTCCCCCCGAGGAAAAAGTTCAATCCCCTGATTAAATCTTCTCGTTGGACAATCTCCAAGGGACTATCTTCAAGGTCGCTCAAGGCCTCACGGACGGACTCGACGATTTGCTTGTCCGCCTCCTTCTTGATGTGTGGTAAGACCTCGGATTGGACATGCTCATCGAGTATTTTGACATATGATTTAATGTCCACTTTCTCCTCTTTGAATAGCTTTTGGTATAAGGTCTTTATCGCCTTTATCCCTTCGATGATGCCATCGATTTCCTCGTCCTGTACGGAGAGATGCCCTACGACCTCAAACGGGTGATTGTACATCAGATGATCAGCCAGATTTCTCCCCTTGTATGAATCTTTCTTGAATTTTGGTTTGCCGAATTCACGTTTCAAAGAGGTTCTAATTTCTTTGATTTGTCGAAGCGCTCTGAACCATCCTTCGAAAGTTTTCTCCCCCTCTAATATGGGCGATAGCATTTTGAGGCTCCTCAGGTATCTCTTGGCGGACTTACCCTTCACCAGTAGGAAACCAGAATTAAAGATTCTTTGCAGAAGGTCCGTGGTCATCGCATCATCGTTCCTGTACTTTCCTTCGACGACATCGTATCTCCCGACGTTAAGACGGTGGACATCGAGAAGAAACCGACCAAACGGATACTGGGACAGCTGCAAATCCTGTGGATTGTCTGGATCTTCCATGTAACCCTTCAGTTTGCCTGCTCTTGGTGATACCAATACGTGATCTTCCTTAATAGCATGTTTTCGGAACTGATAGAGGTTGGTATATCGATGGATGGACCCTTCTATCTCTCCTTCGAACGTACCGTTCAAGACGTCTAGGAACCTCTTCGCATGGACGTTGATCGGATAGCTGTGGTGCAGCGCCTTTATACATGTCACGTTCTCCATGTCTAAGAACTTCTCGACAGGCTCGAACCCACGAGCATATCCTTCTGCATGATTCACAACGTGTACGACCTCCATATCCTTACTCAGCCGATCGAATATCATTTTCTGTATCGGCATCAAGAAATAGAATCCATGAAGCACGAGCACACCTTTTCTTCTGAATAAAAGTTTGACGATGTCCTTGGATTCTTTCTTATCCGCATCAGACCATTGAGCAATCTCTTCCTTTTTCTGCTTATGAATGAGTTCTACTAACGCTTTCTCAAACACCTCGATTGCTCGTTCGGAGAAACCGAGATACCAATTATCAAATTTTTCGAACATCCTCATCCGTTCCATCCCACGGATGGCATGGTAGAATGTAACCTCCTCGTCCGCCCCTCCCATGAGCTCGTTCAAATTTTTCGAAGTGATTCCGCTCTCGCGTAGGAAGCGCATCGTCGATAGCACAGTCTCCTGATTCTTATCGATAGCTCCATGCATCGCATGATGCTTCACTTTCTGATTATCTGAATACTGACGGAGCACCTCCGAGAGTTTTGTGTATTGAAGAAGCTCTGTGGATGCAGAGAACCAACCATCCCCTATCACCTGCGATAACTCCGAGAAAGAATAAACCTCTCTCCCTATCCAGTTACAAAAGTCATCCTTGTTGTTCATGATGCCTTGCTTCAAGGAATTCGTAGCCGTGATGTGGATGGCATCCCGATATGCAGAAAACGTCGAATCCGGATGCATCAATTGTTCCGTCGTCTCATAGGTGATTATCTTATAAGGCATGTCATGACCTCCTTGCCATCTTCAATAAATCTTTCCATGTGTTCGGTTCGTCGCCCACTTGTCTTTTATCATCCATTTCATAAATGAATAGTCGTTCTTCCGCCCTCGTCATCGCGACGTAAAGAAGTCTTGTCTCTTCACGGAGTTGTTCTTCATTCTCACCTTTTCTCAAACTTTCGTACTGCGCGGTCTTAAAATCGATGACCTTTTTGTTCTTTACATGTTTCACCCGTTTCCAGGCAAACTCGATTTCTCCAGTAGATGATACATGTACGATCGTATCATTTACATCTTGATCATCTCTCTTTACAATCGCGTTGTTCGTATAAGGAATCAGGACAGTGTCGAATTGGAGCCCTTTCGCCCTGTGTACGGTAAGGACGCGGACAGGGTTGCCATCAAAACTGGCATCATCCAACTCTGCCTCGTCGGCCTCCCTGTTCGTCGCGACTTGCATCTCCAACCATTCATGTAGAGTCAGGATATCAATCGGTTCGTCAGCGAACGTCTCATGGATGGACATCATGATTTTATGGAGGTTCAGTTCATATTGAAGGATATCTACTTCTGATACCTCTTTCTCTCGAAGGTGCACTTTGTAGTTCGACTTCTCGATGAAGGAATCGATGACAGGGAGAAGCGGGCTGAACTTCAACCGTTCTTGCGACTCTTTCCAGGACTCATGTAAGGATAGGGTCGTGTTGGTCGCAGACAAACGATTCTCGTTGACGAACTCGAACACCTGGGGATGGGAATTGTCAGTTTTCGCATATGCCGTCTCCGACAGAGCATGTATGGCATCTTTACGATTTGCGTACACCCATGAATTGATAAGGATCAGTAGGTCACGAGCGGCCTTGGACTCGAACAGAGTGCCATCCATTCGCACCTCAAAATTCTTGATGCGTCCATCTCCTCTAATCATATCTCCGATTTTCTTAGCTTCTCCATTTCTCCTTACGAGTATCGCCAGTACTTTATTCCCCTTGCTTTCGTCTCCTCGGCTGATTTCATCTAATCTCATTTTGATTTCATCTATTTCGATATGTTCGTTCTTCAGGAACAGGCATTCTCCTGATTGATTTGTCTTCTTTCTCGAAACCATGCGACCTTCTCCTTCAGGGAGTAGTTTCAATCGACTTCTTCTCCAGGCCGAGAAATGGTCTTCCATTCGTACTACGAGCCGCTCGCTAGATCTGAAGTTCTCATCAAGCCGATAAGTAACGGGCTGATCGAGTCTGTGATGTTTCATCATTTTATCTAACACCTTGAATGCAGATGAATCTGCTCCCCTGAAACGATAAATCCCTTGCTTCACGTCACCTACTGCTATAAGTCGGATATTCGTTGCTGCGATGATGCTTACGATGGACTGAATTTGCGAGATGTCCGTGTCCTGGAACTCATCGACGAACAGATAACGATACCTATCTGATAGTTCCGCGATAGGCGCGCCGTTCTTTCGGATCAACTTCATGAATCTGGTAAGATCTGAAATCCCAATCGTGTCATTCTCGATTTTAAAACGAAATAGTTCTTCGTCTGACTTCCTCAGTATTTCGATAACTGATTTCGTGAAATCGGATTCCGACTCGCATATCTTCATTTTAGAGAAATCATCAGAGATGACACCCTTTTGTTCGAACTTGTCCCACACGCTCTCCAAGAATTCCCGGGCCTCGAAATACCACATTCCATCGAATGGATTTTGCACCGTCTTTTCGTGAAGGACTTCCTCGAACATTCGTTCAATCATTCGTCGTCGCTCCATCGTCATCTTGGAGACACGGAAACCCGATCCAAAACCAAGGTACTGGCCGAATCGAGTCAAAATGTTCTTTCCGAATGAGGGGATGGTCAATATATCCATCCGTCGTAGGTCATTGATGTGCTTCATGTATCTCGGATCACCCGTCAATTTGAATCTTTGGATGAGTCGTTTCGCGAGAGACTCTTCCATGTTATTGGCCGCCTCGTTCGTGAATGTGATCATAGCAATCTGATCGAGCCCGTCCACCAATCCCATGTCGAGAAGGTACATGATGCGTGCGATGAGTGTCGTCGTCTTCCCACTTCCCGCACTTGCATTGATTGCGATGTGTTGGGTAGGATCTGCATGTTCTACGACATATTGGTTATAGTTGAATCGACTCGACAGATGACCATACCTCTTCAGATATTCTTCCTTTCCACGTAGACTAAGGGGATTTCCATCTATAATCCGAAAGGGTGTGATTCCTGGTACATCGAATGGTATATGATGAACCTCGACTCCATCTTTACGAAGCGACTCGAACTCAGCGGAATCCATTTTCCCACCGAAGATCACGGAATGTGACGCGAGAAGCTTCCTTTGCTTGCCTCCCTCTTCTATCGTCGTAACTGCTTCTTGTCGTATCGGAAGCATGACGAAACGGTCGACGTCCGACTCCGGCTTCAACTTTTCTTCAACGGTATCCGTTTCTCGACTGAATAGGCCCAACACCTCCTCCACGTCTTCCTTTTCATAAAGGGACATCGGTGCTTCAGAGGCATCTAGGTGATTCTCTCGTAATTTCAACGGTATGGCGTAGAGCCGATAGGATAGCAGATGCTTGATGCGTTCAATCGATATTGATTTTGTCTTTACATAAGCTTCGTCTCCAGAGAATAGTTGTAGACCTATCGGAACACCATCCTTCACTACAAGCACGTCACTCTTCGCAAAGATGTCGTGCGAAAAACTCATCTCTACCTTATCGAACAACCCAGATTCCAAAAGTTGGAAATATAAATGGATGTCTGTCAACAATGCCTTGTAAGCGTATTTCGCTTGCATCTTCGCAGAATCCCTGTCTCCTCTAGGAAAGAAAGAATTCACGAAATCTTCACTAAACTCTTCAGCGGACGGGATTCGTTTCTCCTTAAGAATCATGAGGTATAACTCGCTCGTGAAGAGCGGAGCCCCCCGATTGACAGTCCGTCGTAATCTATAAGAATGAGTGGGTTTTTCATAGGAGCTTCTTAATGCGTAGTAAACATTCTTCGAGCTACCGATTACATCCAGTACTTCTTTCATATCAATCATATCGATACCTCCTATAAAAGTAGTTGTGCCCGCTAATGCCAACACCATCGTCCAATCTTCGTTTCACTCGAGGACGTTCACTGAGACTGCCTTCTATTAATGAATTGAACCGATTTCATCTCTATATACAATTTTATCCTATTATTTTCAATAAAACGATTTTAATTTGAATTTCATGGAATGAAATGAATGAAGTTAATTGATATCCTTCCGGATTATTTATCGTCCCGTTAATATACCTTATCCACTCATCACCTAAGAGACGAAAAAGCGACCCTGTCATAGACGGGATCGCTCCTCACATATCAATCATGCGCTTCTATCGTTTAGTTCACTCCGTGATGACTTTCCAAAATATCAACTCTGACACATCGCGATAAGACGTTCTTGTTGACAGCCATTTTCCAAGCCCCCATCCGAGAGTGCCAACTCTTCAGCTCCAGGAAGGTGCTCCAATCCATCTCGTATACTCCGGCCAACGTATAATCCTTGTTCAGCCTGACGAGTATCAAATAATCGAACAAGCGCTCATCCTCCAATTCGGACTCCGGGTGGTTCAGCCCATAAAAAAACCCCTGTCGACGTACTCGTGACCGTCTTCACTGTATACCTCGTCCCATCCTCACTGGTCGCATCAAAATGTTTCATACTGATGCGTGCCGGTATAAGATTCGGAAAGTACGGATTGTTACGATACGTCTCGATGGCAAAATATTCTCCTACCTCGCCTACTACGTTTCGTGTCCGGATTATACCTCTCTCCTTCATCTCTTCATACCAAATCCCATATAACTTAACCAATTCACTGTCATCCATCGCTTTAAGATATTTTGTCACATTGTCCATATTGCACCCCTGCCTCTCGAAAATCACCGTGTTCATCATGCTTGATCCTACTTGACTTGGTAAGCCAATCGTATCTCAATGGATACGAAAATAGGTCTTTCCTCTTGCATGCGGATAGCTGCCGAAACACCACTTCTCCGGTCTATCCATCATCACCTTATAAAGAATTTGACCATAAAACTTTGCCGCTACTTCGCTGTTCATCTTACACGAGCGCCAAATAGGCTCATATAGAGTCCCTCTCCAATCATGTCCTGGAATCCAGCTAGATGTATGGACGTCATTACCATCTACTACGCGATTCAATTCCTCAACGATGATTTGATACGACGTACTATCGAGATGAGCCATTCTTCGTCTAAACTCTCCTTCATAAGCCACTGCAGTTATCCGTTCGTTTTCTGCCGTATAGAGCATGTCGTTCCCTCCATCTTGTCTGGTTTGTCGAGACTTTTAATTTTTGGACAATCTTAAGATTTCTGTAGCAGCCTTAACACGTAAATCCTGGTCTTCCGAACGGAGTGCTTTGATCAATACGTCTTTAGCAAAAAGTACTGTATCTTGATCGAACAAGTTTTCCTGTAGACGTGCATACTCGGACTTATCTAGCACGGTGAATGGATCGAATGCAACATCATCGGACAAAATCACTTCGAGGTCCGTCTCTTCGAACTCTCCAGAGAACTTCGTGATTACTCCGCGATTCTTCACGAAGTCCAGCATCTTCTGGTTCAAGCTAGACTTCGCAATCGTCGCACGCCAACTGATTTTTCGTCGATGACACATTCCCTGCTCATTATCATATCTCTCATCGTAGTAGTAAGGACCAACAATTCCGACATGAACAATTGACACCTCGGGGACAAGTACGACATCTCCCTCTTGTATCACGTTCACGAATCTGTCAACCGCTCCCGTATAGGCACCGAGCTGCTGTCCGCTGTAACCGTACTCCTCTTCGAGTCTTGCACGTATCTCTTCTCGTCCCGCATTTTCAAGGTTATTAATTCGCGGCCATCCGATGCAGACGAATCCTTCATCGAGGAACAGTTTACCTCGATCGATGCCATGTGGTTTATTTTTTAGCTGGAATACTTGTCTCATGAATCATCTACTCTCCTTATCCGAACTCATTTTTGCTTCTTGAGCACAGTCTAGCAAGAAAATTTAAAAATGTAAACCCTAAAACCGTAAGAAACCGTAAGGCTTTTACAATCGATTAATGCGCCTTCCTTTTATTATTTCTTTTTTCATCCGCTTAGAATCTATTTTGTTTTTATCGTCTTCGAAAAAAATCCATGCAAAAAGGACTAGATTCTTACCCAGTCCTTTTACATATCTACACTCTTATGAATAACAGTCATTAAATTGATATTCTTTATGGTGAAGTATCCTTCAGCGTAAAAGTTTCTAAAGACAACTTTCTAAAAATTGATGAGGTCGATTGCGCTTTATTTGGCAAACTATATAAACAAATAACTGAAATCATATTAAATCAAGGTAAGTAATAACAAGAAGAACTGACGTGTATAAAAACTGAATATATCCATTATTATAAGATACTTCAATTTATACTTATCAAAAAACAAGCTCATTTAATACCTTTTATAAACTAAAAAACCAGAAGATACATATGAGAAATCCTTACATTTATATCACCTAATTTGTTTGAATATTTGAAGTTATGGTAAAAT
>NZ_JBHFFC010000022.1:0-29956 GCF_043359615.1 Exiguobacterium sp. S22-S28
GCGCCAATGCTTTTGCTAACACTACCGTTAGTAAGACTACTGTTAAGATGATCATTAAATTCATTTTTTTCTCTCCATTCTGTTTTTTATGTTTTTAAATCATTTTCCCCAAGTGGTTGGATCTACTTTAGTTGAAGTATCTTTCAATCGTGTGCCGTAATTCGTGTACGCTGTTTGAAGTGCTGCGTAAATCAAGCCGACGGCCATGATCCCGACGAAGATTACTCCTACAGTCCACATACCGTTATCTGCAGAGTTCTGCGAAACTTCCGATGTAGCCCATTTTGGAGCTAACGCTTTTGCTAGCACTATTGTTAGTAAGACTACTGTTAAGATGATCATTAAATTCATTTTTCTCTCCCCATTCTGTTTTACATTGATTGCATTGTTTCTGTGAACGTTACATATACGATGACGAACGGATAAAGTAAAATCAGCATAACTACAATGAAGTTCCATTTTGCGAATGCTAAAGGCTTAGTCGATATCAAGTAGTTATAGTTTTCGTGACGTAGTTTATCCATGACTTCTATTTGGTCATCTAAAATTGAAATTGCGCCCTCTTTGTTTACTTCTGACGCTTGTTTAATTGCAATAACGAAGGTATGCGCTTCGGTTATATCAAGATTCTGTGCAAACTTTTTTAATACATCATCGTCTCCTGGTCTAGTTTCTAAATCCATTGCTAGCTCATCAACGAATGGTTTCAAGTAAGGTCCGGCATACTCCACTGATTTTTTGATCGCTTTCGAAGGCGTATGGTTCTTTAGCAAGGTTGCAACAATTTTTAAGTAACCTGGTAACTCTAATTTCCGTTTCCAAGTAGCGGCTTTAATTTTTTGCTTCAATTGATAGTCTGGATAGATGTATAACAAAGGAGAAACACATGCCATAACTTTAAATAACATTGATCCAGTCATGGTCATAAAGACTAAAGAAGCTGTAGTAAATAAAACTGCATATAAAATTTTAGTCTGTCTAAATTTCTTCACTGTCATATTCATTCCAGATATCAGGAGCTTGTTTTGCAGATCTAGATTTTTTTTGCGTTTACTTTGTTCTGCCTTCGATAATTCATTTTTGTTTTCTTGAAACTGATCACCCCCTTCCAGAAGGATATCTGAAGCCGTTACTCCTTTATTCGGAGTCAAAATAAAATACAAAGCGAAAGTGACAAGCATAAACAAAATTAGCGTTATGAATAGTTCCAAGACATGCCCTCCTTATCGTTCAGCCATCGGGTTAAAACTCGCTAGCTTTCTGACGATGAGATAAATCCCAATAACAGCTAGGAAATTAAATGCGATAACAACTTTTCCTGGAAGAGTTCCAGTGAGTACTTCAGCCATTTTAGGCATGAAATTAAAAGCAAATGGCATTAATAAAACAAATAAAGCGTTCTGATAAAAGGCTCTTTTTTCTTTGACCAGCTCTGTTCTCAATTTAGCAATGAGTGTTTTTTCAGACTCTATATCATTAACCACAGAGGTTAGTATTTTATAGGTACCATCTCCTCCATCAGCAATAGCTATTTCAAGTTGATCTACATAAAAACTGAGCATCTTAAATGGATACTTATCTACTAGCCCGGAAAAAGATTTTTTCACCCCAATTCCAGAGGAAAGATTGATAATAACTTTTTCGATTTCTTCTTGTACCGTGTGATGCTGCAACTCTTTGATTTCTTTTAATGCTTTTACTGGTTGATGAGTGACCAATAGTGTAGAAGTAAAGGCATTTAAAAAAACTAATAAACGATCGAGTAAGACAACACGATGTTTTCGCTTTTTTTGATTTAAAAGAATTCTAGGAACGATGAATCCTAAGAGACCGAAAAGTAGTAACACATCTTCTTTTCCAAAACTAAAGTATGAAAATAAAGATATTGCTATTACTGATGTTAGCGATATTAATAGCCATTTACCTGTGTTCAAGTTCCATTCATACTCGAGAGCTTCTTGTTTTAACTTTTTAGGATTTAAGCTAAATTTTGAATACTTGAAACCACCTATTTTTTCATTACTTTGTACTTTATTATCCTCATCAATCATCAGTTCAGTTATAGAACTTCTAGGTTGAAAAACTACACGTATAAAAGTGTAGATAAGAAGGATCAGAAATACAGTGAACAATAAATTCATTAGTCACCTCTTCATATTAATTTTGCAATGAGCTTTGGTTCTGCTAGAGACCGTGAAAATTTTCGTTTGAGTCGCTGTGAAAATTTATTTTTTAATATATGAACACCATTTAAATGTTCAACCCCACCTAAATCATTGAATACAAAGTTCTCTTTTTTGTATTCAAATAAGAATAAATCATTTAATGTCACTCGATTATTTTGATAGTCATACCCTTCTATTTCTGACACTTGAGTCACATACCGATTGTTATCTTCTAATTTTTCCATAACAACGATTAAATCAAATGCACCAGCGATAGATTGTAGAATGTCATCTCCACTTAAATTAACACCTGAACGAAGACACATTTTCTTTAAACGTTGAAGAGCTTCTTCGCTACTTTCAGCGTGTATAGAAGTGAAGCCACTATGACCTGATTCAAAAAACTCAATCATTTGCATCGCTTCTTCTCCACGACTTTCTCCTACAATGATTCTCCTTGGATGTTGTCGAAGGCCTAATTTCAAACCGATGCTATAGGGAATATCTGTTTCTGGATTTCCGGTCATACGACACTCGAAAGTATAAAAGTGCTTCTCAGGATATAGTTCGTGAAGAAACAACTCTGGATCATCTTCAGCTACAAGCGTTCTTTCGTTGCTAGGTATGTGCTGAGCTAAATGTTTAATAAACTCAGTTTTCCCTGTACCAGTACCTCCTACAATCAATATTTTCAACTTTGCTTGAACAGCTGCTTTAAATAAGTCCAACTCATCAGCTGAAGCTTGATTAGTCTCTAACATACGTTCTCGAGTAGCTCTCAACTCGCTGGAGCTTTTTCGAATTGAAATGGATGTACCAATTCCCGATATGTCTGATTTCATAATGTTTAATCGAAGTCTAGGTAATGCAGTGTCTGTATAAGGTTTTGCAGTTGTTAGAGTAGATTCAGTAACGTTAACCAACCGATAAGCTAGCCTTAGAATCTCACTTTCGCTTGAAAAGTTAATTACTTCTCTTGTAAGAGGATCGACGAATAAAGTATCTCCTTCAGGTCCAATATAACGAATGGATTTTGTTCCATTCACAAAAATATCTGTGATGTCTTCTCGATCGATAAGAGGTTGGAGAATCCCAAACCCTGTGATTTCATCTAGAATTGTACTGACTAACTCTTGTTGTTCAATATTAGGAATCGCAATACCGTTTCGTTGAATGTATTCAGATATCTTAGAACTTAATTTGTCACGCTTTTCTCGATCTAAGAAAGATGATTCTAACAACGATTTATTTGTCTCAATCAGATATTTCCTAAGTTTTTCTACTGATTCATCTATTAAGTCCTGCTCGGCTTCACCTAAAAGCTTTGCTTTACTTTGCTTGTCTGCATAAGACATTGCATAAAAATCGATTTTATTATCGTATTTTTCATTATTACTTTTTATTAAATCAATCTTAGTACTAATTTCGATTCACCCCTTTTTTATCTAACAAAGCTTAAAAGATTTCTAATTGGGCTTTTAGGTTTTTCTACATAGCCTACTCCTTGAACACCTAAAGACGCCTGTAATGATTGAATTTTTAAATCAATTAAATCACTACCGATTTTAAGCAACCATTCTTCTCTGACTCTAAATGGATCATATGGGATAGGGAGATAAGGCATTTCGTTGATAAATTCTGCTATATCTCCTTGGTAATCTTTTTCATGTTTATTGATAACCAATGTTTCCTCAAACGATAAATTATTCTCTAGTAGCCACATTTTTTCGTTTCTGAATTCCATTAATGATTTGGGTTTGCCTTCTACTACACTTATGACTTGATCAGAACCAGTAATAATGGGATAAGACGTAAATTCATCAAGTTCAGTTGGGATATCGATAACAACGTAATCATAGGCTAGCTCTTTAAGAGTACTCATAAATTTCTCTATCCAAGAGCTAGGATCTTCCAACTTTACTTGATCATACTTCCCTTGAGACTTCGGTACAGATAACAAATCCATTCCCCAAAGTTGGTTAGATGTTTTTTTGTCCATATCCTCTTTAGTGACAATATAGTTAGTAATTTTGTAGCTATTACTACCTTGATTGACTAGATTCAGAAAGTTTTTTGTAGGATGTGTAAACCCTGTATTTGTTGCGAGTGACGGACTTACTAAGTTCGCTTCAATGAACAATACTTTCGCTTTTAATTTTGCTGTTTCCTTAGCAAAAGTAGTTGCTAAGGTAGATGCACCGGCTCCACGGCTTACGCTTCTAAAGGAAATTATCGTTGGCATTAGAATCCTCCTTATTGTTTTACTGAACTAAATTCTCTACCGAAATTAAGCTGCTGTTTTACATGGTCACTAATTTTATTTTTTGATTTATCTTCAATGTATTTCAAGATTACAGTTTGATCAGATACCTGATTAAAGGACGCGAGAAGTTTTTTGTTATCTCCTTCGTCAATGTTCTGCGTAGCTACTGGCATAATCATTCCTAACTTTTTAGCTCGATTAAGATATTGTAATTGAGCTGGAGTAACTGCCAGCGTATATAATCTAGCAGCACTTTTAACTTCTTTAGTTTCTCCATTCGAATCTTGTTCCTCACGAAATGCATCGTTAGTTTCTCCATCTTTAACGCTCGTCACTCTCACTTGAGAAAAGAGACCACCGAAAAGAACACTTTGCTCGTTCTTATCTGTCATAAGTTCTCCTTGAGTGCCCTCCATATTTAAAAAATATAGATCAACGAATGTTCCTGGCACTATTGAGTTTCCTGAGCTTGTTTCTAGATCGACTAGTAAAGGAAAAGCTACTTCACCTTTTTCAAGTGAAAGGATTGCCGCATCTGGTAGTTCATTTTTACTTTTGACGTTGTTTTTTAAAAAGAAGCTATTCTCTGAAATCCCAAATCCTTCAGTTGTATACTTCCCAACAATTTGTTCTTTCGTTATAAAAGCATTAGGTGGAATTGCGTTTGCTGGTACTTCTCTCTCGAAAATCATTTTTTCAGTGATTTTTGTATGTGGTTGAATATCCATTTTCACTAAGGCTACTTTAGTAGGATTAACGGCCGTTTCGACTGCGTAAGCATTGTAAGCATACATGGATCCTACAACTGCTAAAGAAAGAGTAGCTGCTATAACTTTTCGTTTGGTTTGTTTTTTCAATTTCTTCACTCTACGTTACCTCCTGGAATCTTAACTTTGCTTTTCGATTCATAAATGACGACATTTTTAAACAGCAAGCTAATATCCTCATTTTTATCTTCAGTTGTTCTTTTGAAAGTTGATTTGTTTGTTACCTCTCCTTCAACTGCAACCATTGCTGGGGAGGTATTTACTTTGACGACTCTAAAATTCCTGGTACTTCCGTCGTAATTAAAATCGACGTTCTCTTTATAGAATTTTTCATATTCATCACTGAAAGCGACTGGATCGATTTCCACGCTTTCAGTGACACGTAGTGTTCCTTTGTTAATGGAACGTTGAATCGATGCTTCAGAAGCTTGCTTAACAGCATCACGATTATCAATCATGCTTGCATTAAGTACCGTTGTATCGATTTGAAAAGCGAAACAAATAATAAATAGAGTAATAGCTATACCAAACCAACCCATTTTACTCATTGCTTGCCCCCTACAATCCAATCTTCAAGACCGTTCAATAAGCTTACTTTCCCTATCCAATCCCAACCGTTTCCTCCAGGAAACGGCTTACTAGGGGAAACTGATCTTCGAACAAAATCATCCATTGCCGTTCCTTTAATTTCTGTTTCGCTTGTTAAGCAAAGTCCTAGTTCATTGATTCCTCCACGACCTACATTTACTTCAAATGGATATTTACCATCCTTTTGTTCGAAATCCGAGTACCATTTTCGACCACCGTTAATCAATTCTTCTGAAGATTGAGCTGGATTATTGTTATCAAAAACTACTCCTGACTTTTTAGAAACAAATACGTTTTTAGGAACGAATCTAGCAAATTGACCAGTGTCTGTAATACGTTCAAGATACTGCATAGAGTCTAATCCACTGGCTGAGTATCCATACTGTACTGCTGCGTTCTTAGCAGTGCCGTTATATAAAGGTTTGTATTCATTAAAGTACTCAGTATCGACTGTATACGTAAATCCATATCCAGCCCTTAACTTTTTAGGGAAGACGCTGTTTATAGATCCTTTAAGCGTCTCTGTGTACGTTCTATCTCCTAATACAGAATCGCTTATAGTGACTACTGGTCCACTTGCCTCAGAAGTCGGTCCACACATTCCAACTTCTCTAGAAGGTGTATAGATTGTTGTTTCTCGGACGTTGTTTGCATAAACATCCTCTACTCCATCAACATACTCTTCATATGTTCCATCTTCGTTAATCTCCGCTACTACAGTTGCTTCATCTTCTACTGTCCAAGATAAGCTGACTGTTTTTCGCTCGCCTTCTTTTAGTAAGACGTGTGTTTCTCCTTTAACTTCGTTATTTACCTTAAGCGTTAGATTTGGTTTAGTGCTGCTGTATTTAGATTCATCAGCATTTACCTCATCCAACTCTTTTTCGTAGTGGTCGATCCATTGATCGGTTTGACCAATATCACATTCCATATCGTTAATTTGTGTCTGTTTGTTGTTCACTGCTGCCTGAGCTGCATTGACTTCAGCAGGGTTTACGACTGTTTTAGTAGTACATTGTTCTTTACCGTTACCATCAATTACACAACTTTCTACTTCTTCACCTTTTTTGGCATCCGCCAATTTCTTATTTAAAGAAACTAATTCCGATTGATATTGTGCTTTTTTTAATTCCTGACTTGCTTTTGTAGCTTTTTTTGAAGATAAGTCTTTGTTAATTGCATTTTTTGCTTTTAAACGATTTGCTGCGTAGCTTGCTCTATAAACGGAAATCGGTGTTGTAGTTGCTGCATTAGAGTCCGTAGTTTTGGTTTCAAGTCGTTCAACCGATAAATCCAATTCATAGTCATATCGATATTCTGGAGGATCTATATCTTCAATTTGGCATGTACCTGGTTTAGGTGGCGGAACGCTTTTAGGACTCCAACTTAAGCTAGTGCTAGCACTATTGTTAGCATAATTCTCCTCCGTCATGTCTTTACTTCCATTAGGATTGAACTCTGCGGTGAACTTAAACACGCCCGCCCATGTCGTGGTTATATTGGGATTAAACCCGTAAGACTTGCTATACACTGTTCCGTATGGGAATGATTTACCGTACTTTGGCAATGTTGCCGTTGAGAGCGTTCCACTCTTTGAAACAGCTTTCCCCTTTGCATCAATACCATCAAAGTTCCATCTTACAGTCCACGGTACCGCTACTTTCGAAGTTACAATTTGTTTATCTGGTGAAGCGTTTTGAACTTTAAATGTCAAATTGACATTGTTTGATGAACGAGAAGCCGTTAAAGAATTTGCTTTCATATCTGGTTCTGGACATTCAGGAAAGTCTAACGCTTTAACGATATAAGCTTGATACCAGTACACACCTGAATTTGGATCTCTGTACTGAGTAACTGCCAATCCTGCCTCATACCCTCTCCGAAGACTTTGAATGCGAATTCTAGCTTCATCTTCGTTCTTTAACCACCAAGATCCAGCCTTATAATCGAGTAGCTTTTTTCCTAACCAAGAAAAATAACCCATGGTTTTAACTGCTTCATCATAGAGACTTCCTCTTGGAGAGTAAAAAACATCTTTCATTGCATAAGCATACTTAACTCGTGTTGCATAATTTTCGGACTTCAAGAATAGATCGGCATCAAATTTACTGATACCGATATATTCAGGATAGTCTTCGTTAATCATTAGTCCACCATAGCGAGAATAACCAAGATATCGCCACTGGCCACCTGAGTAATCATTTCCATAACTACTGTCATTGACATCTTTAGGCGTTCCATAAATCAATAATCTATATTTCCGTGAAAGACTCGGATTTAGGTTGTATGTCTTGCCACTTATTCTGTTTGAGACTGTAGGTACACCAATACTTTTTACGTATGATAGCCAGTCTGTATCCCCACATGCCTGAATCGCTAAGGATGAATAACCAGAATTCGTATTTTGAACAGCTGCTCCGATTGTTCGATAAGTAGCAAATACTGTAGGTTGTTTACTTTCAGTAACGATTACTTCCCCGTTATGATCCGCATCGATTAGTTTGACTACTTTTCCGCTATCTGATGTGATCATTTTGCCTTCTAAGTCTTTCCATGAATGAATAGGAACTTTACCTTTAGTCCTGCTAATTGATGAATCAAAAAACGATTTCATCCCATTGCTTTCAATAAATTCAACATCTTGAATGTTGACTGCATTTTGTTCATTATCGCCTACACTGACTGTACTAGCTTCTGCAATAGATGTGCTTGTAAGCAGGAACATAGTCAATAAAATAAGCGATACTTTCTTCAGCTTCATTCAGAACCCTCCGATATGCTTATTTCTCAAAACGAATACTTCCAGCGTTGAAAGTAACCGTGTAACCATCGACGTCATAAGGACCATAACCATCCCCACCGTAATACTGTTCATCAAAGTATTTATTTATTACGGATTCATACCCATTAGGTAAATATGGTTTTAACATGAGCTTCATGATGTACTTACTCTCTTTGATTCGTAAATCACGACCGCTAGAGTAATACATTTTGAATTTTTTTGATCCATATGCAAAATCGTAGGCAATTTTAACATCATCCAAAGATTCAAACCCATCTACAGTGTTTACTAAATTAATTACAGATCCATTTGATTTAGCACCTAAAGCATCCGCAATCGCCTTTGTTTCTCTCACTTTCGTGTCATAAGAAAATGAATTTGAGATTTTCACTTGATCGACATCATCAAATTTTAAAGCCAAAGCGTAGCTACCTGTCTGCAGCTCGTATCCTGATACATTACTCGGTTTATTAGATGTATCTTTTGGAGGAGTTGTAGGAACTGTTGGCTTTGATGGAACTGTAGGTTTTGTAGAAGTGACAGCCTTTTTAATATCTGACGACTTAATAAAGCGATATGACTTTTGGAACAAAATCTTTGAGAAACCATTGCTAGTACCATAGACTCCTACTTTTGTTCCTTTCTTTAGTGACCCTACCGCCTTGTACTTAGTTGATGCACCGGTACGAACATACGCCTTAGTCGGAATAACTGAAGCATAATATTGTACTTTAGGAGCTATAGAAACCTTTTTTGTATACTTTGAAGAAATGTAACCAGTTTTACCTTTGAATTTAATGGTATACCAGCCTGATTTGGATCCAATTACCGTAACCTTGCTTCCCTTTGCAAGCTGACCTAATTTTTTACCTGATGCAGATCTAGATTGACGAACGTTCAAGGCATCAGTAGTAGTAACCGAAAATTGCTTAAACGTACTAACTGAGGCATTCTTTTTAATGTATTTTGCTGAAACATATGCTGTTTTACCTTTGTATGTGATCTTATACCAACCATTTGTGCTTCCCTTTACCGTAACCACGCTTTTATTTTTAAGAAGACCTAATTTTTTGTACTTCGTACTTGGGCCGCTTCGTACATTTAAATCTGCCGTAGACGTACCTTTAAACTGTTTGAATGTTGCTGCTTCCACTTTTCTTACTTGTCCTGGAGCATTCTCAAGAATGCTTACACTAGGAACTCCAGATAAAAATACTGTGGCTGCGATCACTGCTGATAGACTCTTTTTCATAAAACATTTCCTCCCTATGATATAGGCATTTGAATGCTATTATCCGCTTTTCTTCCTATATATAGGATACCAATTAAACTAACTAAAGTAAATTCCTATACTTGGTAATGAGGTCAATCAGTTTTTTAAGAATGGTATTCTGATTTTCCTTCTTTTTTTCGGTTCTCTTGTATCTTGATATATAGGAATATTCATTAGCTTAGAAAGGTGATTTAAACCTTGGATAAATGCATCATCTATATCATCGGTTGAATTTAGAAGAAGTTGGCTTTTTAACGATCTTTTATAAATAATCTCTGGATCCAAAGCTGGTAAAAATACATGATTTTCGAATCCATTGTTGCTTGCAAATTCATTAGAAATCAGATCATGTGACTTGTTTATGACGTAGATAATCTCCATGCCTTTTTTACTCAAGGTATTTATTTGCCTTTTTCGCTCTGTACATTCCCAAAGTCCATTAATATCAGGTTCTAAAACTACAATGAGTTTTCGAGCATCATTTAAAATCTGTGGTCTTTCAAAGTAGCTATCACCAACATCAATTAAATTAAGACCTTGTCTCACCTTTATAAGTAGCTTCAGAAAATCTACATCTGCATCAGAGATTTCTTTATATGTTGTTTTTAGATCCCATTTAATTTTTTTATACTCATAAGGTTGGTAGGGCGAATCGCTTTCTAAATCAATTACGGAACTTGGTAATTCATAATGTTCACCTGTAGAGTACAGAAAAGTAGGCTTGTTAAAAGGAGATTCGGTTACTCGTACATCAAAATCCAAATCAGCTAAATATTTCGCTATAGATTGAGTGATCAGACTTGCTCCAGCTCTTCGAGTAAGGTTAACTACAAACCAGCTGTCTGCTTCTACACTAATAACTTTTGTTTTCACTACTTCTTTGACTACAATTTTTTCTTTAACCTTAATTTCTTTAGAACTGCTTGCAACTTCTGGTTCTTTATCGTCAATAAGCATTTCTGAGCGTTCCATACTACTTTTCCATCTGATTGCATCAGCTAAAATCTTTTTTTCTTCGATTGCTGCCGTTAATTTGTCTTGATTCATTTCATATATTTCTTGATAGTCTGCACCAGTAGGATCTTGAAGGGAGACAATATCATAAACACCAGAATTTATAAGTGAAACTAGCGTTCTATCTCCTACCTGTAGATCAAATCCTGCTAGAATGATTCGAGTGGTTGGCTTATTTAATACAATATTGATTATTCCTTTTACAAGAGCATCTTCAGAAGCACAAGTAAGATCAACTAAAACGTAATTTAGTGTCACTCTCGAGACTTTTATACACGCATTTAGAAACTCGGTATCGCCAAATTGATCTATAGCCTCAAAAACCAATTCTTCATTAGCTACAGATTTAAATAAATGATGATTTCCTGGACTAGAAATTATTCCGTACATATTGCTCCCCCTTTCGATCAGATAAATTGATTAGGTGCTTCTTTATACTCTTTTAATTTTTTTAAAGTGATCACCTTAATGATTTGGGTGATTGATAGGCCGTAATCTTTAGCGATACTTTCAAGTTCAACTTTTTGATCTAACGTAAACTTGATACAGCAGTTATAGTCTTGTTCTTTTGACTTCATCATCTTGGTCATCCCCTTATTTAACGTCCACCTCCAGCCCCGAATAACTCAAGTTCTTCTTGAGTGACGTCTATTTTCAAATGCAATCTTTTACTTCCTGCAACAAATAGAGCTTCCCCACGTCTACCGTCTGCTAGTGTCTGTACCTCTCTTTCAGAGAGCGACATGAGCTTTTGTAACGCTTCGATATCCTTATCCCCTTGACCCATGATGAATTTATAGACCGGGTTATCAATTAACGCTTGGCCATATCTTTGAACTGAGGGATCTAACATATCTACTAGGTTATGAAAAATTGACATTAACCCACCTTCACGTTTACGAATACGTTTTGAAGTGTTGCGTAAAAATTGAAGTGGCTGCGGATGATCTGGATCAGCTAACAAGTATGTTTCATCGACAGCAATAAATACTCGTTCATCTTTATCTCTGCTCACTTCATCCCAAACCCATCCTAAGATGTTATAAAACTGCGCTCTCATAGTTCGTTCATCTGCTTCAAGTAGTTTATTTATGTTGAGAACTATGAAGTCACTTTCAGCTTTAATTGTCGTTGCTCCATTCCATAAAAATGAATCTGCCCCGATTGCACTTGATCGCAATCGCATCGCTAAAGTTTTCCATTCTTTTTCTGTTTCATCGCTGGACGATCCATTTTCAGTATTCGTTTTAGAAGCTTCTAAAATTAGTTCGTATAGCTCTTCTAAAGTCGGCCAGGCTTCATTTGATAATGATGTAGGTTCAGTAGTCCAAGTGATACCCTTGCTCTTATAAAGAACTTCTAAAGCTCTTTCTAGTAAAACTTCCTCTAAAACCGTCATGTCTTTTAAGTACATTCTGAAGAATGATCGGAGAACCTGAAAATGTTGCGCTAGAGGTCCACGTTTAGCTTTCCCGTCATCTACTTCAGTTTCAAACAGTGGATCACTTTCTTCGTCATCATCAGCTGGTATTGCTCTGACTTGTAAGGGATTAATGCGACCTTTTGGATCTCCTGCAGCATCAATATACTGTCCTCCAAGATTCTTACATAGATCACCGTATTCATTTTCAGGATCGATTACGATTACTTTAGATCCTTGAGCCCATTCATTCGCTAATATCTTCTTTACTAGGGTTGATTTACCTACACCAGGCTTTCCGATAACCGTAACGTTACTGTTCGTTCGGTCTGACTGCCGAACCCAAAAGTCTGTTAATACAATGCCTCCAGCTGTATCCGTACCCAGTAAGATTCCTTTACCATCATTTAATCCAGAAAATACAAAGGGATAACTTGCAGCAGCTGTTTTGGCGGTCATATTTCGTTGTCCGATTGCAGTAATATTTTTCGGTACCATCTCCCAAGGAGTAAGTCCTTTTAAGCAATCTTCTTGTCTTAGAATCGGCGTGCGTGCTCTAAGTCCACCTGCTGCTAACTCTGCTTCAACTCGTCTACACCGTACCTCTAAAGATTCATCATTTTCTGCCCCTACTAGAAGAAGTGTAGTTAGATTAACAACACTTTGTTGATCTCTATCAATCTCTTTTAACAGCTGTTGAACATCTTCTAGTTGGTCTTTTGTTCGTTGTTGCTCGAACGGATTTTTAACATCCATCAATCGAGAAGATAATTCGCCACTAGACCTTCTAATTTCTCTTACAAGTTCAAAAGGATCTGTAGGATCAATCTGAATCGATACTGTCACGCCCTCCATATTCGACACTCGAGATAACCATGCAGCCGAAACCTGATTAGGATACTGTGTGATGACATATGTGCGCGCTACCCGATCTCCCCATACTACTTTTTTTGGCTTAAATTCAATCACCATTGGAGAAATTTGTTCAATCAATGGTGATGTTTGCTCTACCTTTTTTGCCATCTTCACTTACCCTCCACATAGTTAGTAAAATATGGTCCGTTATCTTGTGGCGCTCTCTCATAAGCTGCCTGTTGAGGATTAGAAAAAATAAATAAGAGATCCCGGATTTCTTGATTGGTACATAAATGCCCGCCTAATCCAGCTGAAGTTAAATTAGCTGCAATCTCCTTTGTTCTTCTAATCAATGAATTCTTCTCATACTCTGGATTCGTCGAAATATCTCCTTCGAGTAAAAGATAGAATTGTTGTTCAACTGCTTCACCACCAGAAGCCATAATGGCCGCATGTGACATTGCATTACTTAATAATCTTTTCTTCATACCAATTGGTTCTTGTGATTGTTTTACTTTCAGTTGTTCGATGAAACCATCCAAATCAACGGGTCTTGCGATTGAAAAGATTTTATACCTTGTGTCAATCCCATTCATGACCTCAAAAAGTTGACGGATCCTCATGTCCTTTTCGGTTTTAGATAAAAGTGACATGTTTACTGTTCCGACTCTTATAAGTGAAATGACCTTTTGATCTTTCCTTAAAATCAATTGATCATTCACATCAGAAATATTGAACCAATTTTGAGCATTTTGCTTATTGCTGTTCATTTCAAGCTTATTTTTTTCTTCAGTCGTTACTTCTTTTCTTTTAAATGTAAAGATGTCTATTCACCTCTATCGAGTTTCGAATATAGATACTTTCTTGGTCTTTTTAGAAAGTCTTTATAGTATTGAACAAACTTTATGACCGATACACCTTCTCTTGGATCTTCGACAATAAGTAAGAATGAAACACCACCAAAAACTAAAACGACTAATGCCTTTACCAAACCTTTTACATCAATAATTAGATCTACTGTTGAAATGATAACCAATCCAACTATCCCGGCAATGAGGATTGCGATGATTTCTCGCAATCCTATACCGAAAATTTCGAATCTAGCTTTAATGTTTTTGGGAATGATGTATTTTGTTTCAGTTTGTTGGTTCATCATCTTTTCTAAATCGAAATTCATGATTCACCTCATTTTTTCATGACCATTCTTGAAACTGCCATCATACTGAATTGTTGACCACTGCTTGATCCCATCTTCCCTGTACCTGTAGAGTGGATATGTTCTTTGAGAATCGTTGGTACTTTAACTGCTACTATCAATACTCCAAAGAACAAACAGAATCCTAATAAGGCTTCTTCTGGTCCTTTAAACATGGTCTGTAAGGACTCGAATCCTATTTTTATTAACAATAGTTGCGAAGCTTGTGCTAGCGATATCGCTAGTAGTTGTCTCCACCATGATGAATACATTTCACTGTTGGGATTCATTAGAGATACCGCCATGAAACAACCAGCAACAGCTAGAAAAGCTAACTCAGCTGCACGAATTGATGCTTGAATGACAATAATAAACATCAAAATGACAATTGAGATTACCATTACTAAGATAAATAACGGTAAGTATTGTAATGCTGAGAATGCTTTCAGCATATCCTTCAGTGATCCTTTACCTGCCGGACTACCGAAACCGCCACCTTCTAGTTTCGCTACATCTACAGCTAAAGTTGTTCCAAACTTGTAGATAGTGGTTACTATCCAAGGAACACTCATGATTACAGCTACCGACTTCACCACTCGAATGAGTATTTTTGCGGGATCAGCAACCTCATCACCAGATTCTTGAAGAATGTAACGGAATAACATCTCTTTTGCGACAACAACAGATAAAAGCGTAATTCCTATTCCTTGAGCGTATATGATCGCATCTACGACAATATCCATCTCTAGAATCTTTATTCCAGATCCACCTATTTGAGCGAGTAACACTAAAATAAAATCAATGGCTCCATCAATCCAGTCTTCAAATAGCGTATTAATTGCTTTTGAAAGGAATCCGCCCATCTTATGCTACATAGTACGTTACGATAATCGCAATTAATGACACTGCCGATAGACAGATCGCAAGACCGATGAATACATTTTTCATTTGTTTTTTGATTTCGTTTCGTGAACCTGGATCATCTGTCATAGCATATTTAAGACCTAATCCAATCATGATGAATCCTGCTACAGCTCCAGCGATTGCAGTAATCCATCCACCTGCATCGCCTAGAAGTGTTTTCGTGTTTGAGAATAAAGTCGGTGTAGCTTTTCCTTTCTTAGCAGCAGCTTCTGCCAAAGGACTTGTAAGTACTAAAACCATCATCGCAAGTGATAAAGTAACTAACGCATTCCAATTCTTTTTAACCTTGTTTCCCACTACATTAATTTGCTTGTTCTTCTTGAAGTTCATCTACTTCAGTTCCTCCTTCTAGTTCTCGAATTTGATCTAATGCTGATTTTTCTTTCTTTACGCTTTCTGTTTTGACTTCCATTTCTTTTTCCACTACCTTGATAACTTTAGGTAGAGTTTCGGCATTCCTCCTTTCAATGACTACTGGTTTGTGCTTATTAAATTCTTTCATTGCTGACCATTCTGATATATCAGGAGCAGTCAACTTAGAAGGAAATTGACCTGATCTTAATACTAGTGTCATTCCACTTGGCCATCTTTCGATTTCATCAGGTAAAAGTAATGAGCGACTTGTTAAGCTAGTACTCGTCGTCCCACTAGGCTCTAAATTTTTGTAGTTATTAGATACGCTATTAGTCGAAATTGTGTACTTACCTGTTTTTTCTGAAATGGCTTTAGCTGTATCAAGGTCAGTCGTTCTTAAGAAAATCCAAACCAAGCAGTTTCCTGTAATAGTTTTTGCAGCATCTCCATAAGTTGTTTTCAATTGATTCAAATCTTGAAGAGCTAAAGTGAATCTCATACCCCGACCAGCTGCTACAGTGATTTTGGTATCAAATTTTGAAATTTGAGGCATATTCCCGAACTCATCCAAGAAGAAATTCACTTGGACGGGTAACCTTCCACCGAAGTGATTCGCTTCTTTTACTAATTTCGAATAGAGTTGGTCAATGTATAGACTGGCTAATAAATGTCTTGAAGTCGTTTCATCAGGAATAACTAAGAACACAACGGACTTTACTGTTCCTATATCTTCGAGACGATGATCATTCTCCTCCGTCATCAAGGCAATGTTTGGGTCTGAGAACAATAACAGATTGGATGCTGCGCCACTAAAGAAGCTTCCTCGTTGTCTAGATGGTGCTAAGGCTGCAACTGTGAATGCATCCCTTGCAGGGTGTTCATGATTGAGCTCCATCATTAAATTATTAAGAGGAATGTATTCTTCAGATGTTTCTGGATCAACGATTGGTTGCCCATAATCACGTAACAATCTAAATACAGAAATTAAGTTTTGCTTTGCCGGGTTAGTTTCTTCAATCGCTATATACATAATTAGTGCTGTAGTTACTGACAGCTCACCATTCGCCCAAATTGGATCTCCTTTTCGTTCTTTTTGGAATACGATCATGTAAGCTAAATCGCGCGCACGTTCAGTCGCTAGGGCCATTTGATCTTGTTTCGATAGGCTCGGATCATTTAAAGCTTCTACGACTGTTTGCATAGGGTTCCATGTGTTGCTCTTTTTTCCTGGATCCCTTAAATCAATTTTTATTACCTTGTATCCTTCACTTTTCAGATATCCACTTGTAAGGCTAAACAGCTCACCTTTAGGATCCGTTATGACCATACTTTCACCAGCTTTACCTGTTACATAAATTGAAGGCATCAACGATTTACGAGATTTACCTGACCGTGTAGAACCTAAAAGTAAAGTATGTGATGCATCATGAACGTAATATGCTCTTTCGGTTTTGGTGTCCATACCTAGAACCACCCCACCTGACTCAGGGCGAGTTCCATTCGTCATGACCCAGGTACCATTAGATTTCTGCATTTCTTTATCAGTAGAGAAACGAGCAGTTCCAAACTGTCCTTTACCAGTCGCTTCAGGTCCACCTAGCCCTTTTAATTTTTCGTTTTTTATTTTTATAGGACCCATTAAAAATAGAGAAAGTGTAAACAATAAGACTGGTGCTTGAACGTACATAAACAATCTCAATGTCACTTCAGAATCAAGCATTAGGAACCAGGATTCTATAAGATCAACTGAAGAAGACCATTTTTTAATAGTCTCAACAGGATTGCTCTCAATGTACTCAGGAATACGTAAAAGAGATGGAATAAACATCAAATCTGCTATTGCTATTGCTAGCACTACGAATATCTTCGCTTTTAACATGGATCACCTTACCTTTCCCGTGAGTTCTTCCTCTCGTTATTCTTCTCTTTCATTAATCTTCTCCGTAGTCTTCTTTGAGCTTCGTACTCCGATTGGTTGATTTCATTTCGAAGCCCTTTAAATGCACCTTTCCATAAATCCGTAATTACACTAATCTGTACATTTTCTTTTGGATAGTTATAAACGTCCTTTAGACCATTTAACTTTAGATCCGAGAGCATGTATCTATACTCTTGTTTAGTAAGCGATACATTCCCTCCGTATCTTTCCATTTCTAAATTTCTGCTGTTTACAGCCTTTACTACGGTCTCAATATTTTTCTCAGGAATCTGACTTTGCGTGTTAACATTCCACTTGCTCAATGCTGCAGTAACTTGTTCTTCGGTCATTCCACTTGATATGAGCACTGTAGCTGCTCTATTTAAAGTGGTACGCTCAGTGTTTTTTAGCTCCCATTTAGCGTTAAGAGCATTTAAATTGATGATTGTTTGGTTTTTCTGTCCTTTTCGTTCCAGGAGTTGCTTCAAGTCTGGATTTTCTAAATTCACTTTTGACAAATCAATGAGCTTTTGAAGTGACTTTATTTGACTTGGAGATAATGATTCAAGGTTACTCTTATCAACCTTCATCTCTACTTCCCGAAGGACTTTAATTGCGCTCTCCCTGTTTGGGCTAAACTCATATGTGTTTGAGAATGGATATTTCATGTTTAATCCAGATTCATTTGCGAGCTTAGTCCAGACATTTTGTCCGGCCATGAACTTTTGAGTCGCTACTTTACTAACTTGTTGTTCAATCCAGTTAGATTGTGATTCAAACGATATATTGTTTTTTTCTAAGCAAGTTTTTAATACGGATAGTTGCTTAATAGGATCTATATTAGCCTCTTTCATAATAATCAATTGTTTGAACACCGTATTTCTCATATCATGTTCAGACAAAATCATATTTGAAAGTGCTTGAGTAAGTTCCTTCTTTTCAACTAGTAATTCTAATTTCCGTACAACTTCAAATGGCGGTTCGCTTTTTAAATTCAAGGATCGTTTTAGCATTTCCCACTCCATTTTGTTTATGTTTAATTTCTTACTTAAATTTGTTGAAGGTACATCGAGATTGAATTTAGCTTTCAGAAAAGGTGAATACATTGCTAAGTCACTTATTTTAGACTCAACATTGGTTACCTCTACTTTATTAGTGGCTAGAAACTCCTTAAGCGTTATTTCCATCCCGGCGTTTTCTTTCAATTCTTCAAACACCTTAACCATTTCGTTCTTATTCAAGCCCTTATCTAGTAAAAGACTTTTCGTAACTTCAGTTACTTGTTTCTCCAAAGACTTAATAGGAGCTTTAGAATTCAAAAGTGCCTGTTCAAAATCTAGGACGTTATTTTGTTTTACCTCTACACGATTTGATTTCCGGTATAGATCAACCGATTTTAAAATTTGATTTGATAGTCTCTTTTCTAAATCCTTGATAGCATTATTTGTAGAGTCCTCAATTTTTTGCTCGTCTTTCAAATGAAACTTCGCTAATTTTTGAACGGCTTCAAGATAATTAGCCATTTCAAATTTAAACTGTGGTTGTTTTAGTATCCACTTTGAGAAGTTATTCAATTCTGCTTTAACCTCTTCAGGCATATATCCGTATGCAAGCCGTCCTTTAGTAGGGATCATCTCTGCAAGTTGATTAAACTCTGCATATACGGTCTTTAGTTGTTTTGGATCCAGCTTAATTTCATTCGGAATGTCACTCTCTTTTCCGACAAGACTTAGAACACTCTTATCTAAAAGCTGTTTTGCAACTTCACCGATGTTGTCTCTGCTAATTGTTTTTAGAACATTTAGCTGTTGTCGTTCCTCTTTAGCAATATGCTTCAGAAAAATATTTCGTACATTTCTCATTTCTTTACGATCTAGTTTTCCTTCTTCTTTTTGAGGGTTTTTCTCCCACATCATTAGATGCACATGAGGATGTCCTAATTCTTCATGGTAAGCTGCTACCCATTTTCCATTGCTACTACTGATACCCATCTCCTTAAAGACTTGATCGGTTGTAGCGCGCATGAATCTTTCCCAATCTCCCTTTTTTTCGAATCCAAGATTGGCTGCATCATCCCCCCTTAATGAAATTATGTACTGCCAAACAATCCCCTTATGCTTTGATAATTCGTTTTGAATAGTAGTAAGTGAAATAATTTCATCTTGGCTTTTTCCAAAAAGCCCATGTGATCCAGGTCTTTCAGAGGCGTATTTAACATGTCCTGCAGCAGTATCAGGTGAAAATTCATCTAATACGCTTTTTGTATTATTCATGACTGTTCCTGGTCGAGTTGCAATGTACGTAGCATAATTACGATTCAATTTTTGATTCGTTGCTGTAGGAGTTTTAAAACGCATTTTCACTATCAGAGGGGAATTCATTTAAGACCGCCCCCCATTACTGTCTCAAATGGTTTTTTTAAATCGTCTACAGCTTTGACTCGAGCTTTCGTATACGAACTAAGGACATCAAATGTAGTAGCCTCGTCTAAATACTCGATTAGTAGATTTTGTGCTACTCCTGAGAAAATAGCTCCTTTTGAAACCAGCTTTGCTAATCGCTCAATTTTTGGATCCAGTGCATTGTCGAGCGCCCTAGTTAAATCAGCTACGATTGAGTCTTTAACTGATTCTTTTGTCTCGTTTTCGATGTACTGGAGACATGCTTTTTCAATCAAGTTTGATCGGTTAATACCAAACTCTTCTGATAAGGTATCAATTTTTTCTACAACATTTTCAGGAAGATAAATGTGTACTCTTTTATTCACTGCATCACCTCCTTTCTTGACCTGTCACACTGATAAAACGTCCTATTATAACGTGTAATGGAATAACAGCACACGATTTTTCAAATCGGTTCATCTTTAGCACACAATCTAGCACACGCTAGATTGGCACAGTGACAGGCTTTGCCTGGCATCTGTAACAAGACGTGGCACACGTCTCTTATCCTGCCTATTTTTTTGGACCGAACTTAGTCCAAAAAAGGATCGTCTCTTGGTTTTCTAAGGGACGATTTTGTTTTGCGGTTTTAGTTTTTTCCAATGTTCTTTGCAAATCGATCTAAAGCCAATTTTGCTACATCTTCTTGTAAATAAATCTGATCAAGATTTATTGATTCTCCACTTGTTCTTACTGATGGTAACTCTCCGATTTCTCGTTCCTTTGGTAAGGACACTCCGAATTTATGAGCCCATCCTTCTATAGTCCAACGTTGATTCCCCATAGTTCCACTACCTAACTTTCGATGATTTTATTCGATGTGCCTAACTGTTCATTGTTCCTTCTAAGCTACTATTAACGAAATTGATAAATACAATAATTGAGATCAAAAAAAATATCCCTACAACTGTAGAACTAAGAATCGCTATAATCCTTCCGAAAATGAGTTGAACCATCCAATATGTTGCTTTAACGAACAAATAACCGATCATTAATGCAATAAGTACATAAAATATCAAAGCAATAGTATGCAAACGAAATCACACCACCTCAAAGTGTAGAATTACATTATTTTTTGTTGATAGATGACTTTAGATGGATTTACATGGATAATCCATGACTTCTTTATCAGATTAAGGATTAAAACTTGTTTTGTAAAGCCCTATTTTCTCATTTTCTTGAATAATTTTCCGATTTACCTACATTTTAAATATGTGATTTAAACTATATTTAGTTTAATCTAAAACTATAAATATCGGTATTTCATGACTAATTATTTAGTTTTTTATAATATAAAAGTAAATTCCAATAATTCAGTTATTTAAAAGAGGTATTAATTAGTTTATTTATAAATTAAAAATAAACTTATGTAGTTTTTAATTAGTTTATTTTTAAATTAAAAAATATAGCGGAAACACTTAGAAAGTATTTCTTTTGAGCTTATTTACTACTTTTTGAACTTTCCAATATAAAAAATCAAATTAGTGATTTCTAAAGGATAATCTGTTACTTTTTAAGTTTTAATCGGGATTTGATTAAAACTCATGTGTTTGATCATAAAAAAGAAGTCGTAAAAAAACGCACAATGCGTTTTTTTACGACTTCTTTTTTTCTAGCTTTTTGATTTCTTCGATTCGTTTAAACATTGTCTCCAACATTTCTGAATCAACTTTGTTTGCTGCAGTATTCTTTTTATTAGTAAATCTCGATGCAGCGTAAATGACAACACCCATGTAGTATATCTCTCCTTTTATACGCTCCGTACTGCCTGTTAAGTGAAAGCCAGGAACATACGAATCCTGCGCTAAAGGCGCATAGGATCGTTGTTATCGGCTTGAATAAGGCAGTAGCGGTAGATTTAGCGTCTGTCAGCATGAAATGCGCTACAGACGCTTCTATGAGCCCTAAAAAGTCTTTAAAGGGACTTTAAAACGTTCATTCCATACCTTTTAGCATAAAAGCGAGATTGTTTAAATCCGTACTATTCTTCTTAGTTGAATTGTTTGGATCCTTTTCTGGTGTAGAATGTTTAATTTGTCCCTCATTATTGCTAGCACTATTTTTAGGACCGTCTTCATTCGAGACAGTATTAATAAAATCTGAAAGTACTTTTCGTTTATTTTCGTTATGCTCAATTGCATGTTTCAAAGGAACATCATCAGTTGCGACTTCTTGTTTTAATGGCTTTGAGGAATTCTCTTGTTTTTCGTCAATACTTTTAGATGACGCTTCTAGATTTTCATTTGAACGATTTATTAAAGTCGGTGACGGATAAATCGGAATTTGATTATTCATATAGTGTACTGCTGTTGGATCTGGTAAATCATATGAATCCTTAAGCGTTTGGAGAGCTATTGTAATAAGCTCTCCAATTGCCTGATTTCGGTTAATATTACGTTTTTTCAAGTAATCGTTAAATGCTTCTGTATAAGTCGCATCGTTACTAGGTGTGTAAGTTAAACCTTCTCCTGGTGATAGGCCAGGCTTATGATTTTTTGATCTTGCCATATCGATTCACTCCCCTAGTTAATTCACAGCACCTGCTAGTTTTTGTTCAAAGTAGTTAGCAATCAAGTAAGCACGACTCGTAATGAACGGAGATTCCCAAATGATTGATGCATCTGGTAACTTGATATCTTCTTCATTTTTGAAGAATTCATATCCAAAGAGAACGCCACCACCAACTAAATAGAAGTGCTCTGCATTGACACCTTTAACACTCCAGTAAGAATCTACTTCTTTCATTACATCTGAAGCGTACGCTTCCATCACTTCTAATGTCTGCTGAGTAAAGTCGATGTTACGTTTGCGTCCCCAAGATACAGTAAATTTAGGTGTTTTTCCTTCAACAGCTAGCTTTACACCTGGATAAATCACTTGTTTCATGAACTCTTCACGAGTACGGTATGGTTTACCATCCTGATTGTTTGCTTTCAATGCATTAATGATTGGTTCAAATTCAGGTAGTTCAAGTACTTTCTCAAGTAACTGATCAACATATGTGTTAGTACCAAGACTAACGTTTCTTGATGCCACTTTATTAAGTTGACTGTTTTCGTATAAGGCTTCATCTAAGGTACCGGCTCCAAGATCTGCAACAATATAGTTCGCTTCAGGTGAAGTCAGGAGATTTTGGTCTTTTGTAGCAATAAGCTCATTAGATTGAATATCGAATGATAAGGAAACACCACTAGTCGCGCCCTCAACCCGAAGCTTTCCACCTGTGATATTCAATACTACTGTTTTCCCTTTAGCAGGTCCATCTAAAAACTGAATTTTATGCTTTCCTTTTAGATCTTCTAACGGTTTCTGACCAACTTTTTTATGTTCCTCAATTGGAAGCCCACCAGAGTAGTTAATTTCGACTTCGATTTCGCTTTCAGGACTTGCAATATTATCTTTTAAGGTTGCAACAGCTAATGACGTTAACGACACAATCTTATGAAGAGAGCTATTATGTTTGTCAGTATCGATTTGCGGTTGTTGCATGTCTGCTTTATCAATAGCATATTGACCAACATAGAAGTAACTCTTTCTTTGATGCTGTTCTAACGAGTCTGTTTCAATATATACATGCAACATTTCTTCTGGATTAATCTTATGGTTACTTGCTTCAGTATGTAACTCGATCACACTTGGAGGAGCTGGAGCAATTACTGAAGGAATCGGAAAAGATACAATATCACCCGATTTCGAATCAATATAGCTAGTCTTAGTGCTAGTGTTTCCTGTGTCCAATCCTGTAATTAGTGAGTATGTCATATAAATGACCCCTTTCGAATTTGGTTTAAAAATAAACTATCAATAGTTTTATTTAAACTATTCAATAGCCTTCATTCGCTTACAAGTAAATTATATCACTAATTAAGTCTAATTTAAACTAAAAATAATTTTATTTTTAGTTTAAATTAAATCTAAAATTAAATTTTATTTACATTAAAAAAAGAGTATTCTTGTTTCCGCAAGAATACTCTAACCAAATTCGAAAAAATTAAAGCGAAAAGAACTTTAATTCCTCATATGTTCATTTTAACAAAATTAACTCGAAAACAATACTAATTCATCCATTTAACTAATAACGGTTTCACGTGAAACGTAACTTACGTTTGCTTTAGTATTATTGATCTTCATAGACCTTTTAGATAACTTAAACGTAGTCTGTTCCATTTGATCTAAAGTTCTTTCTTGAATAGCTGCAGGACAGTACCCAAATTTCTTTATACAAACATTTTCAACCATCCACATTTTTCTTGTCCAAAACTCATAGGTTTCTCCCTGAGAATCAATTGACTTTTGGAAGTCACATTTTTCTTTTGCTGTTAAAAGTTCAACATTCTCTTTTAAAAAGTCTTTTGCGTTCTTTAAAAGGAGATATGATTCAGAACGAATAAGTCGCATTTCTTTTAAAATAGAGTAGATCATGCTTAACGTCATTGTACTTAACAACTCATCAATAGTTAATTCTGCTAAATAATCTTCATCTCTCAAGATAACTCCTGTCTTAAACCCACTTATGTGAGGCCGAGAACCGTCTTCTCCTACTTCACCATAAGGACTATTTGGACCAAGATTCACATTACAAAACGAACATTTATATATTTCACCTGAAAACAGTTCAACCTTCCCACCACAATAAATACAAGTCTTCATCTCCATGTCTCCTATCTTTTAATATAAAGCTTTCCGAGGCATTGCCTCGGAAAGTCTCCTTATATCATTTTTTCAGAAACTAAAAGCTTTCGATCTTTCGCAATGCGATACACTAACCAGGTTTCATCGTAAGTCCATTCTTCTAATTCGGACCTCATGGTAGCAACAACATTTTCAATAATTCCTTTAGCTGTTTTACACGTTAAGTAAAAAAGTCGTTCCGTTTTTGTTTTTGATTCTCCATATGAATCATAGAATTCACCGTATGTTTTTAGTTCAATCAAAGGACTTCCTAATTTGGATAAATCGTTTAACACATGATGATCTTTTACATTGTGCATCTTCATATATTCGTCGACAGTTAATTTACTCATTGGCTGACCATCTCCTTGTCTTTTGCAATAATAGGGCGGTGAGGATTTTACTCCTCACCGTTCGTTATTAGAACAATCCTTCAGTTTTTAATGAAAGGAAGCCTGTATCATTATTTACAATCAAATGGTCTAGCAATTTAATGCCCATCAAATCCCCAACTTCAGCAAATCGTTTAGTTAACTGGATGTCTTCATGACTCGGTCTCGGGTCTTATCAAGAGTAAATTACTAAAAATCCATTAACATCAATGTTTTTACTTTAAGAACATATATTTAACGTGTTAAATCAAATGAAAAAATACAATGTAATTATTAGATGACAATTGATTACGGTCAGAAGAATGTACCACAAATAAAAAAACTAATTCCTTTTTATTTTATCGAGGAATTAAGCTTTTGACCTGCAACAATCACGCCCAATTTCGGAATATCTATAATATGATTTCGATCTTAAATTATCTACTTTAACTGACGCTACCTGCTCGTTAAAGAAGACCTATTTAAAAAAGTTTATACTGCACCTGCCTTTATTATGTAAGTAAAAGTAGTAAAGCTTTAAATTGGTTTTCAAAAAAGTAGGGTTGATTATTTCTTTTTCATCAATTATTATTGTGTTATTATCACAATATGAGAAAGGAGGCAAAAAGTAATGGGAATTGATTTCATTAATGTCGAGTTTAGAAAGCATGTAAAAGTTTCAGGGGATTTAGGTACAACGGGATCAGTATGTCCTTTTTCACAAAAACAAAAAATGGAAACACTACCGGAAAACTTTTTGCCTCCTTTTATATAATGGGCAAAAATTTATGAATCTATTGCATTTGTAAAAATGCATACGAATGATTAGGCACCGGTTGTTAAACTGGTGCCTTTTTTTTGTTTGATCAGTTCAGTTAGTTTGGAGAACCGAATCTTTAATCATGCTGTAGAAATATGGTGAGTTCGTTGATTTGGTTTTACAATATAAATAGATATGAGGTGAGGTTTATGGTGAAAGCAGTGGATTTAGCCTCCTAAAATCACAATATATTTTAGGAGGAAATAAAATGAAAAAGGATAGTAAATCTAAAGAAATGATTCAATCTGAAAAAAGGGGTTCTACTAGGCTTTTAATGATGGTACTCTCCCTATCTGTAATTGTAGGTGCAATTACGGCTGATTTAGTCAATCCCGTACTTCCACTAATAAGCAAAGATTTAGAAGCTTCGAAATCTCAAGTGAGTTGGATAGTTAGTGGTATTGCACTTGTTCTTGCGATTGGAGTTCCGATTTATGGTCGAATCTCAGACTTTTTTGAGTTACGAAAGCTATATATCTTTGCCATTATGATTCTGGCAAGTGGTAGTCTTTTATGTGCAATTGCCCCGAACCTCCCATTGTTGGTTTTGGGAAGAATGGTTCAGGGTGCTGGGATGTCCGCAATTCCAGTTCTATCAGTCATTGCAATTTCGAAGGTTTTCCCACAAGGAAAACGTGGGGGAGCTTTGGGAATTATCGCAGGAAGTATTGGTGTTGGAACTGCTGCTGGTCCAATATTTGGTGGAGTAGTTGGTCAATATTTAGGGTGGAATGCCTTGTTTTGGTTCACATTTTTGTTAGCCATTATGATTGTTATTGGTGCCTACTACGCGTTACCGACAATTAAACCGGCAGAATCCGTAGGAAGCAATAAGAACTTTGATTTCATTGGTGGTTTATTCCTCGGCCTCACAGTAGGATTACTCCTTTTTGGCATCACTCAAGGAGAAACTTCTGGTTTTTCTTCGTTCTCATCGTTAACTAGCCTAATTGGTTCTGTTGTAGCTTTGGTGGGATTTATTTGGAGAATTGTTACCGCAGAAAATCCATTTGTACCACCTGTCCTGTTCAATAACAAGGATTATGTCAATACGGTCATAATTGCATTTTTTTCGATGTTTGCTTATTTCGCTGTTCTTGTGTTCGTCCCATTACTAGTCGTTGAGGTGAATGGACTCTCTTCTGGACAGGCTGGAATGATATTGTTGCCAGGTGGTGTGGCTGTTGCAATCTTATCTCCCTTCGTTGGCCGTCTTTCTGATCGATTTGGGGATAAACGTCTGATAATTACTGGGATGACTCTGATGGGGCTGTCTACCTTATTCTTGTCCACCTATGCATCTGGTGCTTCACCTCTGTTAGTTTCCGTGGGGGTCCTCGGAGTAGGGATTGCTTTTGCATTCACGAATTCTCCCGCAAATAACGCCGCAGTAAGTGCACTCGATGCAGACAAGGTTGGTGTCGGAATGGGGATTTTCCAAGGTGCTTTGTACCTTGGAGCAGGAACTGGAGCAGGTATGATTGGAGCATTATTATCCGCTCGACGTGATGCTACTGAGCCGATAAATCCATTATATATATTGGACGCTATGTCCTACTCAGATGCGTTCCTTGCAGCTACAGGGGCAATACTCATTGCCTTAATAGCTGGATTAGGTTTAAAAAAGCGTGGGTAATAACTTAGTTATGTAAAGATTAGTTATTGTTTAGTTCATCTTCTATAGTTTAAGCTGTAAATAAATAGCTTAGGAATCACGCAAATTTGAATTTCTTAGAATAGAATACTTTTAAGTAACTCAACTTTCGTACACTGTTTTATTGGTGCGAAAGTTGAGTATGTTAAGGATGAAACAATGAAAACATTGGTGATCGTTTCTCACCCAGATATGCCAAATTCTCGAATCAATAAAGTTTGGGTAGAAAAAGCAGCGTCTTATTCAAACGAAATTACCATTCATGATCTTTATAGAGAGTATCCTGATTTTATTATAAATGTAAAAAGAGAGCAGGAATTAGTTGAAAATCATGATAATATTATTTTTCAATTTCCATTATATTGGTATAGTTCTCCTTCATTATTAAAAAAATGGATCGATGAAGTGATTATATATGGATGGGCTTACGGATCAAAGGGTAAAAGAATATTTTATAATCGAAAATTAGGATTAGCTATATCAGCTGGCGTAAAAAAAGGTGAATTTACAAGTATGGGTAAAAACAAGCATACATTAACCCAGATGTTAACACCATTCAAATCTTTATGTGCATAGATTCATGCTGAATATGTACCAGAGTTTGTACTTTACGGTGCTAATTCGGATATGAAGGGCGAAGAGATACAGAAAAGTGCTAATGAGTATTTGCAATATATTAAAAAGTATTATTTAAGAGCATAAAACACTTCTGCGATCATGCCAACAATACTAGAAGAAAGCCCATTTCCCCTTAACACATTTAGGGAAATGGGCTATTGAAGTTATTGAAGGTTTTAGCGATTTCATTTTAGGTAGCCAATTCAAAGTGCCCAATAAATTCCAAGAAACACAAATCTGCTAAAACAGCTTGCCATGTAATTTTTGAACTTGATCCTTTAACCGTTCATTCTCTTCTTCTAACGCCTTTATACGGCTTTTTAAGGTTTTTATTAATACGTCCTCTGAACGAGGGCTTTTACTAGGTTTACGGGGGGTTAACTCACTTATCTGCATCCCTCTTAATGTCTCCACTCTAGTTCTAATATCTTTTTGTTTGTAAAGCCATGACTTTGAAACATTTGCTTTTTGTGCAACGGAATTAAAATTAATCTTCTCTTCTTTCAATGCCATCTCTGAAATTGTCTTTTCAACCCTAATTCTTGTTTTCTCCGACTTGTCTTTAGCTAGCTGAACTATGGCAGTTGTGTTACCTTTTCTAATCATTTTAATTCGTCTCCTTTAACGAATGAATAATCTGTTCTAATCTATTTTTAACACGTTCATTGGTTTCAACCTGACGCTGCCATTGGTTTTGTTTAGCCCTATTTAGTATTTCTTTAGTTCGCTCTAAGTGCTCTTCATGTTCAGTAAGAAATTGTTTACTTGTACAGAAATTCGTACAATCTAAACATGCATTTGCGTGAGGACATGGTCCTGCAATTACTGGTAACCGACAATAGCCATTAGGAAGTGCCTGTGCATTGATATTCTTTTTAAACCATTGAAGATCTGTATTGTCAGCTTCAGTATTTTCCTCACTTAAATCCAGAATGCTACCGTTATTCGTTACTAAGGTTTCCTTAAATTTCGTAAATTCCTTCTTTAGGGTTTCATCAAAAATATGTGCATATCTTGCCGTCATTTCCGGTGATTCGTGACCCAAGAACTTCTGGACAATATGTTGTGGCACTCCGTTATTTATCATTCTAGTGCCAACTGTATGCCGAAAGGCATGAGCATGAAAACGAAAAATTTCTCCGTTGCTGTCCGTTATCTTTTCTTCATAAGCTAGTTCATTTAATTTAACCCTAAAGGTATCTTGTTTCAATGGTGAGCAATCTTTTCGGGGAAACACATATACACATCCATCATCGAGTTCATCAGCCACCCTTTGCTCTTGAACTAATATCAATGCAGCAATTTCTTTAGAAATAGGAATGATATGCTCTTTCTTCATTTTCCACTGATAATACTTTAAAAAGCAATCCCCTTCTTTATCGGTTATGACGCTCCCTTTTTTCAATGTACAAAGTTCACTGATACGCATCCCGCATTCTTGAAGTACCATAACCATTGTAGCAATATAAGGTTCCAATTTATCTAATTTCCCATTTAATTGTTCAAGTATATGTTCATCAATATAACGTGGTAGTGCCTTCGGCACTTTAGGGTAATCTTCTTGAAAGATAAGGATCTTAGAAGGTGTATCCTTCCAGTCATATCTTTGAATTGTAGTAAAAAAAACGTCTAAAGTAGATATTCGTCCAGTTACAGTACTGGGTTTTAAACCTTTTAAATTAATATAATTAAAATATTGCTCAATTTCATTTCTAGTTAATTGATGAATCCTTTGTATACCTTCACAATTTTTGTTCATGAAATTAAAAAATTCTTTTAATTTTGAAGCTATATCTACTACGTGAGAAAAGCTAGCTGTGTTTAACATTAGTTTACAATATCGCTTAACTATTTCTTTAAAAT
>NZ_JBHFFC010000023.1:0-14195 GCF_043359615.1 Exiguobacterium sp. S22-S28
GCGCCTGTTTTGGCGACTCAATTAGAATACCAAGTCTGAAACAATAAGTCAACAACTTTTTGAAAGAAGTTTTTTTCTTGTTTCCAGCAGTGCGCTCGTCCTCTTAAGGACAAGAATTAATATACCACGATAATTACAACCTGACAACTCTTTTCTTAAAATAATTTTAAAAAGAATAAAAAAGAGGCAACCACCTTAAAATAACAGGCGCTTGCCTCTTTTCATGAGCGTACATGTGCGAGCGAAACACGTCTTTTCTTCGCTTCTCTTATATAGAAGTAGTACAGCGATTCAGCAAGCTTCATTTGAGCTTCCAGTTCACCATGATCGTCATAGCTGATTTCAAGCAGATGACGCTTCATTAGATAATTTTCTTTTGCCTGTGCCAATTCCCTGAGAAAACGTTCATCGTATTCGTTTCGGATCTTTTTTCGAAACCAACTCATAATTCCCGTCTTCCCTCCATCGCACGGGACAAGGTGACTTCATCCGCGTACTCCAAATCACCGCCGACCGGCAAGCCATGTGCAATTCGTGTGACACGAATCCCTGTCGGTTTTAACAAACGAGAAAGGTACATCGCTGTCGCTTCTCCTTCGATATTTGGATTCGTCGCTAAGATAATTTCTGTAATCGCTTCGTCTGCCTGTAAACGCGTCAAGAGACTGGATACATTGATATCCTCCGGTCCGATTCCTTCCATTGGACTAATCGCCCCATGCAAGACGTGATACAGTCCTTGGTAATCACGCATCTTCTCCATCGCAATGACATCACGTGAGTCTTGAACGACACAAACGATAGTCCGGTTCCGATGTTTATCGGAGCAGACATAACACGGATCCTTGTCTGTGATATTTCCGCAAATACTGCAGTATGAAATATCACGTTTGGCGCTTACCAATGCCTTCCCGAACATCAGCACATCATCTTCTTCCATATCAAGGACATGAAATGCAAGACGAACCGCTGTTTTCGGACCAATACCTGGCAACTTCGTAAAACTCTCGATCAACCGACTGATTGCTTCAGGATATTGCAATTCGTTTCCTCCTACTGTTTAAAACATTCCCGGCATATTCATCCCTTGTGTAAATTTACCCATCTTGCTTGAAACGAGTTCATCCACTTTTTTCAAAGCATCGTTTGTCGCAGCAAGAACAAGATCCTGAATCATCTCAACATCATCCGGATCGACCACTTCTTCTTTAATGATGACATCAATGATATTTTTATGACCGTCTGCTACAACCGATACCATTTCACCGCCGGCTGTTCCGGTAACCGTCAAGTCCTTCAATTCCTCTTGAGCTTTCGCCATATCTTTTTGCATCTTTTGCATTTGCTTCATCATATTGTTCATGTTTCCCATTCCGCGCATAATTCTTCCTCCTCTAATAAATTAGTCTTCGAATTCTACGATATCACCAAATCGTCCGAGCGTCTCGGACAACAATCGATCTTCTTCCGATTCGATTGCCACTTCTTTCTCTTCTATATTACTACTATTTCGTTTAGCAACAAACTCTGCTTTTAGTTCTTTCCAATCATTATCGAGAATCGCAAGAATTTGACGTTTCACACCACAAACCTCAAAAAGTGCTTCTTCAATGACAAAACGGGTGCGCTCATTGGTCATGACCTGTTCAAAATGCCATCCCTTCCCATTATCGAATTCAATCAATAAGGTATCTTCAGAACATAAGACCGGTTTACTCTCATGTACTAATGAATAGATGGGACCATCTTGTTTCAATATCAATTTCAATATCGCATCCCAACGTTCTTGAATCTCAAGCAATTGCGCCTTCTCTGCACGACTCAACATTTGACGAATCCGCTCTTTTGCGATGCGAACCGTCGGGCGGGCTTGTTTACGTTTCGCCTGTGGTGCAGGTGCACTCTCAGCAGCCGGGACTCCCGTGACTTTCAACTGATGCATCTGTTCCTTCAGCTCCCGCACCTCTTGTTGCAGACTTTGCATGATTTGCCCTGTCGTCCGTCCCTGTTCCGCAATTTGAATGAACGCAATCTCGACTAAGACACGTGGATGATTCGTCAAACGCATCTGCTGTTGGCAGTCATGCAATTGTTCAATGATATGGAAACACGTTTCCGCTTCAATCGCCTCGACGAATGTTTTAAACGCTTCCGTCGGCCGAGCCCGTTCCAGTAGATCAACTGCGGTTGGGGACGTTTTAAGCAATAACGTATCGCGGTAAAAAAAGACCAAATCTTCAACAAATCGTTTTAAGTCTTTCCCTGCCCGTTGCATCTGTTCAAGCGTCTGTAATAACTGATCGACTTGGTGGGCTTGCAGTGCGTTCGCAACAGCGAGCAAAGCTTCATCCTCTACCGCACCTGTTACTTCCAACACTGCATCATCGTTTAAATCTCCATTGGAGAAGGCGACCGCTTGATCGAGGAGACTCAAGGCATCGCGCATTCCGCCATCCGCTGCCCGGGCAATGAGCCGTAAAGCGGTTTCGGTATAGCCGATCGTCTGATCCGATAAGATATACTGCATCCGCTCCATCAATTGATCGACTTCATGCCGTTTGACGTCAAACCGCTGACAACGTGAGATAATCGTCGCCGGAATTTTATGAGGTTCTGTCGTTGCTAAAATGAAGATCGCATGGGCAGGAGGTTCTTCGAGTGTCTTCAGCAAGGCATTAAAGGCACCGGTCGACAGCATGTGTACTTCATCGATGATGTACACTTTATATGCTGCCTCGGATGGTGGGTATTTCACTTTATCCCGGATTTCCCGGATTTCATCGACACCGTTATTCGATGCGGCATCAATCTCGAAAACATCGGGGCTTGAACCTTCCGTGATCGCCCGGCACGTCGGACATTCGTTACACGGTTCATTTACGGGCGCGTGTTCACAGTTGATCGCTTTGGCAATAATTTTCGCCAAGCTGGTTTTTCCCGTTCCTCGTGGTCCAGAAAACAGATAGGCATGTGACATCCGCTGTTCCATCAAGGCGTTTTGAATCGTTCGGGTGATGTGGGCCTGTCCGACAACCTCGTCAAAACGTTGCGGTCGGTACACGCGGTATAATGCTTGATAGGCCAAATTTGCGCCTCCTCTATTTATAATCCTGATTCTATTCTACCTAAAAAAGTCTACAACCGAAACCGGCTGTAGACTTGTTATCTAAAATTAAACTGCCGCGCACCATATTCTGAAATAGGTTCAACATGCGTTACTTACGCAGCCTGCTCAGTTCAAGCACTCCTGCGGCACACAGAGAGCACCACTTAAGGCTGCTTCCTTCCGGACCTGACCTGATTCATGGGTATCTGTTGCGCAGGACTCAAACGTCAACGCTACTTACGTAAGGCAGACCACACCAATCCTATCCCTCGATATGGAATTCAGTCTCGCTATAGCGGATTGCGAGTGACAGGGAACCGCTACATCCCCACCTAGCACGGCAAATGGTTTATCGTATTTTAGTGGCACTTGTTTCGAGTGCTTTTTCATTATACTGTTTCATTGGCTTCGTTGCAACCCATTGCCCGTTTCTGCCGTTTCTTTTTCGCTCGGAGTTCCCGAAAAAAAGACGTCAACATCCCGCCGCACTCTTGTTCAAGGACACCACCTGTCAATTGTGACACATGATTAAACCGTTCATCCTGTACAAGGTTCATCAATGTTCCGCAACAGCCTCCTTTGGGATCAACGGCTCCATAAATGACGTGTTCGATCCGCGACAGCATAATCGCTCCGGCACACATCGGACAAGGTTCGAGCGTCACATAGAGCTCGCATCCTTCCAGGCGCCAGTTTTCTAACTTGCTGCAGGCTTCTTCAATCGCCAATAACTCGGCATGTGCCGTTGCTTGACGATCCGTTTCCCGATGGTTATAGCCGGAAGCAATCACTTCTTCTCCCTTAACGATGACACAACCAATCGGAACTTCTCCAATGGCTTCCGCCTTTTTTGCTTCCTCGATAGCGAGGCGCATATAGTGTTCATGCCGTTCCATCTTCCCACTTCCTATCTTTACAAAAATTCTCCCGCTGAAACTTCAGCAGGTGCCGCTGCTTTGTGCTAAAATATAAATTGCACTTTGCTGAACGGAGGGTAATTGAATATGTTCATAACGGTTGAAGGACCGATTGGTGTAGGCAAAACTTCACTTGCGAACGCCATCAGTCATCATTTTTCATTTTCTATGTTACGCGAAATCGTCGAAGAAAATCCCTTTCTTGGAAAGTTCTATGAAGACATCGAGGAATGGAGTTTCCAAACGGAAATGTTCTTCCTGTGTAATCGCTTTAAGCAGCTGGATGATATCGAACGTCACTATCTCAGTAAACAACGCTCTGTCGTCGCTGATTATCATATCTTTAAGAATCTCATTTTTGCCCATCGTTCGCTGAAAATCGAGCATCTCGATAAATACGAACAAATCTATTCAATTTTGACGACAGACATGCCTAAACCGGATGCTGTCATTTATTTAAATGCGAGTATCGATACACTGATGAAACGCGTCGCCTTACGTGGACGCGAGATCGAAGAAAATATGTCACGTGCTTATCTTGAACAACTGGCGGCCGACTACGAGACGTTCGTTACGGATTATCAAGCCAAACATCCGGAAGTCAAAGTCATCCGATTCAACGGAGATGAACTCGATTTCGTCAAACGTCCGGAAGATTTGGAGTACGTCCTGACAAAGATCCGCAATGAACTATACGAAGGAGCGAACCACGCATGAACTCGAAGTTACGCGAAAAGTACAATATTCCGGCAGACGCCGTCATCACGATCGGCGGCATGGTCGGTATCGGGAAATCGACGATCACAAACGGTCTAGCAGACTCACTTGGTTTCCGGACATCTCTTGAAAAAGTCGATACGAACCCGTATCTCGATAAATTCTACCATGATTTCGAGCGGTGGAGCTTCCACTTGCAGATCTATTTCTTGGCCGAGCGTTTTAAAGAGCAAAAGAAAATTTTCCAATACGGCGGCGGCTTTATCCAGGACCGTTCCATTTACGAAGATACAGGTATCTTTGCAAAAATGCATTTCGAAAAAGGAACAATGTCTCCAACAGACTATGAAACCTACTCAAGCCTATTTGACGCAATGGTCATGACTCCGTTCTTCCCGCATCCGGATCTGTTGATCTACCTCGAAGGTTCGTTTGAACAAGTCCTCGAGCGGATTCGTCTCCGCGGACGCGAGATGGAACAGCAAACGCCGATCGAGTATTGGGAAGAGATGTACGAGCGGTACACGAACTGGATCAACAACTTTACGATTTGTCCGGTCCTTCGTCTATCGATCGATGAGTACGATCTGTTAAACGAACCCGAATCCATCGAACGGATTTTATCAAAAATCGACAAACAACTCGAAGTAGCCCGGATTGCGAAAATCCGCTAATAAAAATGCCCGTTGACGGATTCGTCAATGGGCATTTTTTTATCCGGCGATGACTTGTTCAATTTGTGCTTGATGATGAAGATCGTGCTGCATCATGGCCCCTAAAAAATCAAAGAGTGAAATTGTTTTGCCTTTTGACGTGAATGTATCCGTCAGACGATCTTCCGGAATCAATTCAACGGCACGATGCAACCGGTCACGACTGACTAAAAATTCGTCAATCGTCAAAATCCGTTGTTGTTCCCGACTCATTTTTGCCGCTTCTTCATTAACGGCCTGACTGTCCGGCTTCACACGGAACGGCTCATTCGCCAAGATATACGGCAGGCGTTCCGCAACAAGAAATCGATCCCACGGTGATAAATGACCGATGATTTCAGCGACTGTCCATTTCCCTTCAGCATAAGGTGTCCGCCAAGCTTCTTCCGATATGTGTTCAAGGTCACGAACAAAATCCATCGTGTCTTGATAGTGGGTGAGTAAGGTCTGTTTCGTTAGTGTCATGAGTAGTGCTCCTTTTTCTGTCTAAGATGTAGGAAAACATAGCATGCCGCTTCGGATTGAATCAATAAAAAAGCATCTCACGATGAATGTGAGATGCTTATATAAGCGGAGTCGGTGGGATTCGAACCCACGCGGGCCTTGCGACCCCTAACGGATTTCGAGTCCGTCCCCTTCAGCCGGGCTTGGGTACGACTCCATGTTACATGTAATTTTGGGTAAAAAAAAAGAAGTGGAGGAGGCGGTGGGATTCGAACCCACGCACGGCTTTCGCCGCCTGACGGTTTTCAAGACCGTTCTCTTAAACCACTTGAGTACGCCTCCAAGTTATATGTAGTTTTCAGATAAAAAAAAAGAAATGGAGGAGGCGGTGGGATTCGAACCCACGCACGGCTTTCGCCGCCTGACGGTTTTCAAGACCGTTCTCTTAAACCACTTGAGTACGCCTCCGTACTTATAATCGAGCGTTGTGTTGCATAAGCGCCTTCCTGACATAAATTATAATAGCATCTTGGTTTTCCTGTGTAAAGCCTTTTTCTAAAAAAACTTTTTAAAAAATCAGAAGGGGGAAATCCCCCCTTCCCTACTTATCCTTGAATGACTTCAAGACCACCCATATATGGACGAAGCACTTCTGGAATAACAACTGATCCATCTGCTTGCTGATAGTTCTCAAGAATTGCCGCCACAGTCCGTCCGACTGCTAGCGCTGATCCGTTTAACGTATGCACGAATTCCGGTTTTGCGTTCGCTTCGCGACGGAAGCGGATTTGTGCCCGGCGTGCTTGGAAATCTTCAAAGTTTGAACAAGAAGAGATCTCACGGTACACCCCTTGGCTCGGCATCCAGACTTCGATATCATATTTCTTCGCAGCCGTGAAACCAAGATCCGCTGTGCACATGCTTAAGACCTGATACGGTAATTTGAGTAATTTCAAGACGTCTTCCGCTTGCGCCGTCAACAATTCAAGCTGTTCGTATGATTCTTCCGGTTTGACGAAACGAACGAGTTCGACTTTGTTGAACTGGTGTTGGCGGATCAAGCCGCGTGTATCACGGCCGGCAGAACCGGCTTCAGAGCGGAAACACTGGCTGTAGGCCGCGTAACCAATCGGCAACTGGTCGGCTGTCAAAATTTCTTCCCGATGCATGTTCGTCACCGGTACTTCTGCTGTCGGAACGAGGAAGTAGTTCGTGTCTTCGACTTTAAAGGCGTCTTCTTCAAATTTCGGAAGCTGTCCTGTTCCTGTCATAGAATCCCGGTTGACCATGAGCGGCGGGAGAATTTCTGTATAACCATTTTTATCCTGATGCAGATCCATCATGAAATTGATCAATGCCCGCTCGAGACGTGCACCGGCGCCGCGGTAGAAAACAAAGCGGCTTCCTGTCACTTTTCCGGCCCGTTCGACATCAACGATTTTTAACTGTTCCATCAAGTCCCAGTGCGGCACAGCTTCGAAATCAAAGGCTGGCTTATCACCGACTTCCCGGATGACGACATTATCGTCTTCTGTAGAACCGATCGGCACGCTGTCATGCGGAATATTCGGAATGCCGAGCAATAGCAAGTTGAGCGTCGCTTCGACTTCGCGTAGTTCGTCATCAAGCGCCTTAACTTCATCGCCGACTTGACGCATCGCAGCAATTGCCTCATCTGCATTTTCTTTATTTCGTTTCAGTTCCGCGATTTTTTTTGTCGCTTCGTTGCGTTCAGCCTTTAGGACTTCTGTTTTTGCAATTAATTCCCGACGCTTCTCATCGAGTGCGATGAAACGGTTCATATCCGTTAAATCTTCCCCCCGGTGAGCTAGCTTTTCTTGAATCGCATCAAAATCCTGACGTAACCGTTTAATATCAATCATCTTTCTTCCTCCTTTTTTCAATAAAAAAAGGCAATCCATCCCTCTCCGGTTCTAAAAACCGAAGAGGGACGAATCACCTTGGATCCGCGTTGCCACCCTCATTGCTGGTATTACCAGCCAACTCTAAAGACGCGATAACGGGCGTACCCGCACCTTGTTCGCAAGGTGTGTGATCCGGCTCGATTCAAAGTATCCTTCTGACTAGTTCACACCACCCACTAGCTCTCTTAACAGAATAAATGCTTTTACTTGGTCCGTTCATGACATCATTATGAGATTAGCTTTACTTTACACTATCCCCTTTACGATTGACAAGGGTTGGTTGATGAATTGCCTGACTGATTTTTTCCGACCAAGCGGAAATTGCGCGTAGCAGACGGGTCTGAAAACTTGCCAGTTCAACGGTTTCAGCACTATAGATGGTTGCTTGCGGTACTGAAAAACCAGGCAAATATAATCCGTCATCTTCAACTTGCACCGTTCCGATGGCTTCGCCCCGCTTCAACGGTGCCTGCTTTTTCAAAAATTGAAAGACCGGTTGATGTTCGTCGGACTGCTCTTTTGATACGGTTACATACAAAGAAGTTTTCGTGACGACATCATAAGAAGATTGTTCGGCACCTTTCATCGGAAGCACCTGCTTGATTCGTTCACCTTTACCATAATACGTTAAAGGCTCAAAAGAAGAGAATCCGTAATCCAACAGTTTTTTGGTTTCGACAAATCGCGCTTTATCTGACGTAGTCCGCATAACGACAGATACGAGTGTCAAGTTACCGCGTGTTGCGACGCTCGCAAAACAGTAACCGGCAAGATCCGTCGTACCAGTCTTCATGCCCCGTACTCCCGTGTACGCGTATGGTTGACGCGGCAACATCTTATTGGAATTCTCTACTTTTTCTCCGTTGATTTTAATAAAAGACTGTTTCGTGACATCCAGTACGTCTGGATAGTCTCGAATGTAACGGATGACCAAGAGTGAAATATCCATCGCTGTCATCAAGTTTGTACCGGGTAACGTCGCATCTACCGCGTCTAATCCTGAAGCATTCGCATATTCGGTGTCTTTCATACCGAGTACAACGGCAGTTTCATTCATGTGTTCAACGAATTGTTTTTCGGTTCCCGCCATCACTTCAGCTAACAGAACGGCAGCATCATTGGCTGACTTGATGAATGCCGCGTCGTATAACTCCCGAATCGTGTACGTCGTCTTACGAATCGGTAAACGAGCGATACCTTTTCGTTTTGCCAACTTTAATACTTTCGCACTCGGTTTGACGGTCTGATTCCAAGACAGCTTTTTTTGAGCAATGTGTTGTCGTACGAGATACAGTGTCATCAATTTCGTCATTGACGCAGGAGGCAGGGCTAAATCCGCCTGTTCTGCCGATAATACCTTTCCTGTCACCGCATCGACCATTATGTAGGATTCTGCTTTAATATGTGGTGCATTTGCATAGCTGGTTACAGGAAATAGACTTGTTGTCAGTAGCAGGACACTCAAGAAGAGTGTGAAAAGACGTTTCATCGGTCCTCTCCTTTAAAATGATGTTATGTCTTTTTAGTGTAGCATAAAAAAAGAAACCAACAGTTATAAACTGAGGGTTTCTCAAAAGCTTCTTCAGCCGACGGAAATCGCTTGATGTTGTTTGATTTTCTCAAGGAAATATTGATGCATCCGCTGATCGGACGTCAATTCAGGATGAAAAGAGCAGGCAAGATGAAGATTGGTTTCAACGGCAACAACGGCTCCGGATACTTGTGACAGCACACGTGTCTCGTTTCCGATCTGCTCGACAAACGGCGCCCGGATGAAGATGGCTTCAACATCCTGTCCAACCCCTTCAACCGCAAGCATCGTTTCAAAACTGTCGACTTGCCGACCGAACGCATTCCGTCTGACCGTCATCGGAATCGCTTGGAGGTGCGCCGGTCCTTCACTCAATTCGCTTGCCAATAAAATCATTCCCGCACATGTTCCGAACATCGGCAGTGTCGTGACTTTGCTCCGCAGGACATCAAGCAATCCGTACCGGTCAATCAACCGGCGCATCGTCGTGGATTCTCCACCCGGTAAGACCAATCCATCGATTCCGTCTAAATCGTCTACGGATTTAACAACCACCGTTTCAACGTCTAATGTCCGCAGGATGTGCTCGTGTTCTCGAACTGCTCCCTGAACACCTAGTATGCCGATTACCATCCGCGTGGTGCCATCCGTTCCTCAAACGGCATTGACGTCACATCGATTCCTTTCATCGCTGTCCCAAGTCCCTTCGATAGATACGCGATGCGCTCGAAATCATCTTTATAGGTCACCGCTTCAACGATGGCTTTCGCCACACGTTCCGGATGCTCTGATTTAAAAATACCTGAGCCAACGAAAACCCCATCTGCCCCGAGATGCATCATCAATGCCGCATCCGCTGGAGTTGCAATCCCGCCTGCCGCAAAATTCACGACCGGAAGGCGACCCGCTGCTTGAATCTGTTGCAAGACTTCGTACGGTGCTCCCCACTCTTTTGCACGCGTCATCACTTCATCCACCGGTGAGTGAAGAATTTGATTCAATTGAGCTTGAATCTTCCGCATATGCCGGACGGCTTCCACCACGTTGCCGGTTCCCGGTTCACCTTTTGTCCGGATCATCGCAGCCCCTTCTGCAATCCGTCGCGCCGCTTCGCCTAAATCACGTGCCCCGCAAACAAACGGTACCGTGAAGGCGGATTTCAATAAATGGTATTCTTCATCCGCCGGTGTCAGTACTTCGCTCTCATCAATGAAGTCTGCTCCCATCGATTCAAGGATCCGCGCTTCAACGATATGTCCGATTCGGCATTTCGCCATAACTGGAATCGATACCGCCTGTAAGACCTCTTCTGTAATGAGCGGATCGGCCATCCGGGCGACGCCGCCATCCCGACGGATATCAGACGGTACGCGTTCGAGTGCCATGACCGCTACCGCTCCGGCCGCTTCCGCGATTTTAGCTTGTTCCGCGTTGACGACATCCATGATGACGCCGCCCTTCTGCATTTCCGCCATTCCCCGTTTTACACGATCAGATCCTTGTTGTCGTTCCATCCTCTGTTTCCCCCTCAAAAATAATGGTGTATTTTATCTGTGATACGTTCTAGTATATTCTTCGTTGACTATTTTAAAAGCATCAGTTTATGATGAATTAACAGGGTCAGTATAAAAGGAGAAATGTTATGGATATGTTATCGTTTGAATTAATACGGGAAGGCAGTCGACCGCTTTATGAACAGCTGTACCAGCAAATCCGTCAGGAAATCATCGAAGGACGTTTAGCGTACGGGACAAAACTACCTTCAAAACGAAAACTCGGTCAATTCTTAAATCTCAGTCAGACGACGATTGAACTGGCGTATCAACAATTGGTTGCAGAAGGATATGTTGAATCGGTTTCGCGAAAAGGATATTTTGTGCTTGCTTATGAAGAATTGGCTTATGTCAAAACAACGCCTCTGCCAATGAATCAACGGGCAACAGAAAAAACGATTTTACGTTATGACTTTCATCCAAGCAAAATTGACGGTTCCTCGTTTCCCTTTTCACGATGGCGAAAACATGCAAAAGATGTCATCGATGAACAACATCAGTCGCTTGTTTCGCTTGGTCATCCACAAGGAGATCTCTCTCTACGCATTGAAATTGCCACTTACCTGTATCATTCCCGTGGTGTGATTTGTTCTCCCGAGCAAATCATTATCGGCTCCGGTGTCGAACAGTTATTGCCACAGATTATTTTTTTATTAGGAAAAACGACGACTTACGGGATTGAAGATCCCGGATACCATGCAACCCGACTTATTTTAGAGAGTCATGAACGGATGTCGATTCCGATTCCAGTTGACCAAAATGGTTTGACCATTAAGTCACTCATTCAAAGTCCTGTCGATGTCATGTATGTTACACCGGCACACCAGTTTCCGTCCGGTAGCATTTTATCCGTCAACCGACGACGTCAGCTTCTGAACTGGGCATCTGAATCGAATACTCGTTTCATCATTGAAGACGACTATGACAGTGAATTCCGATATACGGGAAAATCGATTCCTTCTCTGCACAGCATGGACAGTGAACGGGTGATTTACTTGAGTACGTTCTCAAAATCCCTGATGCCGTCACTTCGTATCGGTTACATGGTGTTGCCCCAATCTTTACTAGAACGATATCAAACGGAATTTCCTTATTACACCTGTAGTGTATCCCGTTTTGATCAAACGATTTTGACACGTTTTATGAAAGAAGGCGACTTTGAGAAACATTTGAACCGGATGCGAAAGATTTACCGCCGGAAACTGGATGTCGTCGTCCATGCGCTGCGCGATATCCCGTTCTTACGATTAACGGGTGAAAGCGCCGGACTTCATGTCGTGTTGTCTGTCTCTAACGGGATGAGTGAACAGGAATTGCTCCAACGCGCGAAGGACGCCTCGATTCAAGTGTACGGATTATCGGATTATGCCCGACTCCCGTTATCCACAGCTCATCCACAGATCGTACTTGGATTTGCCAGTTTGACGGAACATCATTTGGAACAGGGGCTTGCCGAACTGATTGCTGCATGGCAATTAAAATAAGGTTATCCACACACTTATCCACAAAAACACCCTGTGACCGGAATTGGTCGCAGGGTGTTCCCATTCATTGACGTGTATAGTTTGATGCTTCTTTCGTAATTTGAATATCATGAGGATGGCTTTCTTGCAAACCGGCTCCTGTCATGCGAATGAACTGTGTTTCTTCACGCAACTCTTCGAGCGTCGCAGAACCACAATATCCCATTCCTGAACGAATACCGCCGACCAGTTGATACACAGAGTCACCGAGTTTGCCACGATACGCAACGCGTCCTTCGATTCCTTCCGGGACAAATTTCTTGTCTGCTTCTTGGAAGTAACGATCTTGGCTGCCTCGTTTCATCGATGCTTCAGAACCCATACCACGGTACGTCTTAAACTGACGACCTTGATAAATTTCCATCTCGCCCGGGCTTTCTTCTACACCGGCAAGCAGACTTCCAAGCATGACCGCATGGCCACCTGCTGCGAGGGCTTTTACGATGTCACCCGAATACTTGATTCCGCCGTCCGCAATAATCGAGATACCATGCTTGCGGGCTTCCGTCGCACAATCAAAGACTGCTGTGATTTGTGGAACACCTACTCCAGCGACAACACGCGTCGTACAGATGGATCCTGGACCAATCCCAACCTTAATGACCGATGCACCAGCTTCAATCAAATCGCGTGTTGCTTCTGCTGTTGCTACGTTTCCGGCAATGATCGGCAAGTTCGGATATTCGTCCCGCAGTTCACGTACTTTCACGAGAACCCCTTCAGAATGACCGTGTGCCGTATCGACGACCAATGCGTCAACACCTGCATCGACAAGGAACTTCGCGCGAACGGAAGCATCTTTTGTCACACCGACTGCTGCAGCAACAAGCAAGCGACCTAATGAATCTTTTGCCGCATGTGGATACTGTTCTACTTTTTCAATATCCTTTGTCGTAATCAATCCTTTTAAAACGCCGTTCTCATCAACGAGTGGTAACTTTTCAATCCGATGTTTGTGGAGAATTTGCTCAGCCTCTTGCAGTGACGTACCGACTTTAGCGGTCACCAGTTCGTCCGTTGTCATGACCGTCTCGATGACTGTCGAGTAATCTTTTACAAAACGGAGATCACGGTTCGTCAAAATACCAACGAGTTTCCGTTCCGTTTCATTGTTGACGATTGGAACACCTGAGATGCGGTATTTACTCATGAGATATTCAGCATCGTAGACTTGTCGCTCCGGAGTGAGGTAAAACGGATTCGTGATGACACCATTCTCAGAACGTTTGACGCGGTCGACATGCTCGGCTTGGTCTTCCATTGACATGTTCTTATGAATGACACCAAGACCGCCTTGACGGGCCATCGCAATCGCCATCGGAGCTTCTGTGACCGTATCCATTCCAGCACTGATTAAAGGAATGTGTAATCTGATTCCTTCACATAACGTTACAGACAAATCAACATCTCGCGGTAAGACACTTGATCGACGTGGTACGAGCAAGACGTCATCAAACGTCAAGCCTTCTTTAGCAAATTTGTTCTCCCACATGTTATCCACTCGCTTTCTCTTCTATAAAAGAATATTGATGTTATGGTAACAAGCAGGAGGTGTCATGTCAATGACTCCACCAATAATCAGAACAATCTGAAGTTTCACATAACACAAAAAAACCGACCTGCATCTGCAGATCGGCTTCTTTACTTGCCTGGCAACGTCCTATCCTCACAGGGGGAAGCCCCCAACTACTTTCGGCGTTCAAGTGCTTAACTTCCGTGTTCGGCATGGGAACGGGTGTGACCACTTGGCTATCGTCACCAGACGA